>NZ_JBSGDB010000850.1:0-1848 GCF_053602155.1 Streptomyces sp. NPDC004561 | reverse complement strand
CTAAGCTTGACTCTGTCGGGGATCTTGGAGCCGTCGAGGTCAACTGCCCAGGGTTCGCCAGGACTTCAGCCGAGGTAACTCCCGTTGGTCGAGGTAGCTCTGGAAGGAAGTCGGTCGGCGGGGTACGAGGGCTTCCTGGGCTGGTGGCAGTCCGCCGAGGCGCTCGATGTTGACGGCGATGGCCGTCAGGACGTGCTGGACGTGAGCCTTTCCCTGTCCTCGGTAGCGGCAGCGCCGCATGCCGTGCCCGTGGGCAAACTCGTTGACCGTGCCCTCCACTCCGGAGCGGACCGCGTAGCGGGCCTTCCACTCGGACGTCTGCTGCTCGGCGCGGACGCGGAGTTGCAGGTCGCGGAGCTCTCGTGGAGGAAAGCCCACGGTGCGGTGGCTTTCGCGGGAGGTGGTGCACTGAGCGCGAGCCGGGCAGGGCTGGCACTGGCTCTTGGTGAACCGTGCCACGATCAGCGGGGCCGCGGTGGGCGAGGAGGTCGGGTAGGGGCCGTGCCAGCCCGCGCTGACCTGCCCCTGGGGACAGGTGACCTGCCGACGATCGAAGTCGATGTGGAAGTCGTCCCGGGCGAAGCCCTCGCCTCGGCGGTGCTGGCGGGTGGGATTGCTCTTCAGCGGACCGGAGACGGTGACCTGGTGTTCGCGGGCGGCCTGTTCCAGGTGGGGCAGGGAGGTGTAGCCGGCATCGACCAGGTGCTCGGCGGGCAGCAGGCCGCGGCGGGCCAGACGGGTGTGGATGCCGGGCAGGACCTGGCTGTCGTGGGTGGTGGCCGCGGAGGTGGCGACATCCGTGATCACGTTGGGGCCGTCGGCAGCACAGGTCTCGGTCAGATGAGCGGCGAACCCCTTCCAGGTGATGATGTGCCCGTGCCGCGCGTAGCGAGCCGAGGTGTCGTAGGGCGAGACGATCGCCCTCGACGACGGCGGCAGACCCACCCCGCCTTCCTTCTCGGCGGTGCGCCAGCGCAGCTGTCCCGCGGCATCACGGTGATAGTTCTGCACCATGATCTGCCGCAGAGCCTGGACACGAGGACCGGACATGCGGTCCGCTCCGTACCGGTAGAGGTGTTCCAGCAGCCGGACGGCGTCGTTTCCGGTGGCAAGAATCCTGGTCATGGGCTTGGTGGGGTTCTTCCCCAGGCGGACCGGCCTGCCGTAGCGCAGCCCCCAGCCCTCATCGACCAGCTCGTCCAGCAGATGAGGAGAGATGCCTGCGACCTCTTCGAGCGCGGCGCGAACCGCCTCGGTGACCATCTCCAGGCGGGTCAGGTCACGCACCGCGGCCAGGACGTGGGTGGAATCGGTGCGCTGCGTGGTGCGCTCGCGCACCAGTCCGGCCTCCTTCAGACGGGCCAGTGCGAGGTCGAGGAGGCGGTCGGCACGGCCGTCCTCGGCGAGACGATCGCGGAAGTCGCCCAGCACACTGTGGTGGAAGCCGGGGTCGTCCAGCTCCATGGCCATCGCGTACTTGAAGTCGATGCGGCAGCGGACCGCCTCGGCGGCCTGCCGGTCCGACAGGCCGAGCAGGAACTGCAGCACACAGACAATGGCCAGTTGAGCAGGCGAGAGACCCGGACGCCCATCCCGCGGGTACCAGTCGGCAAAGTCCTCGTCGCACCACAGCCCATCCAGCCGGTCCCGCACCCATATCGCCGTCGTACCACCCGGGTTGCTCGCCCGCGCAACCTGCGCAGTCAGAGACGGGACCTGCTCACCGGAACGGGGACGAAGGGACAACGAGCACCTCGACAGATGTATCGGTCGGCGAAACTCCCCGATCATCCCCGTCGATCTTGCTGCCGCACCGGGAAACTCCAAGATCCCCGACAGAGTCAAGCT
>NZ_JBSGDB010000849.1:0-1874 GCF_053602155.1 Streptomyces sp. NPDC004561 | reverse complement strand
GGTTCGTCCGGCGGCTGGGGCCCCCCCTTTTCGGCGGGGGCGCCGGCCCGCCCAACTTTGCATTAGGCCCCCACCCCCCCCAACCACCGCACCCCCCCGGGGCCGGCCCCCCCCCCGGCCCCGGGCGGGGCGGCCCCGCGGCGCGCCGCGGCCATGGGGCTGGGCGTCGGCGGTGCCATGCGGCAGGAGGTCTACCGGGACGACCGGCCTTTCACGGACTGGTCCGAGGAGCCGGCCGGGCGGGTGTTCGTGCACCTGGTGACGCCTCCGGAGTGGCGCCGGATCACGGGTGAGGCACCCCCGCCGTCGCCGGTGGACCGGGCGGCGTACACCCGCGCGGGACTGCCCTGGTACGAGTACTACGACGCCGACGCCGAGGATCTCGCGCCGACCGGCACCCTGGACGCGGTCAAGCCGGTCGGAGACTGGCTGGGGGACGACCTGGACCCGTGGCAGGCGCCGTCCGGTGGTCAGGTGACCCCGCTGAAGGACGCGCCGGGCAAACCGGTCGACGACGGCGAGTGGTGAGCTCCTTCCGCGTTCCATCGTCCGCAACACGCGTCGCCGGGTTTGCCCTTGGCGGTCGTCAGCGGCCAAGGTGGCTGTCACGACCGGGGCGACCGACGACCTGAGGTGCGGCATGGACACGGAGGCAGGGGCGGGCGGCGGCTGGAGCAGGCGCCGGTTCGTCGGGGCGGTCGCGGGCACGGCGGCCGTGGTGGCGGTCCCGTCCCCGGCGGCCCCCGCGTCGGACAGCGCGCCCACGCCCCGCGAGCGCCCGGCCTCCGGGCCGCCCACCGGGCCCCGCCCGCTGTACGTGGGGACCTACACCTCCGCCGAGGGCGGTGGCACCGGCATCGGGCTGGCCTCGTACGACCCGGAGACGGGCCTGATCACCGGCTCGGGCGCGCTGACCGGGGTCCCCGACCCGTCGTATCTCGCGGTGCATCCGGACGGGCGCACGCTGTACGCGGTGGACGAGCGCCAGGACGGCGGTGTGACGGCCGTACGCCTCTCCGACCGCCGGGTCCTCGGCACACGGAGCACCGGCGGCTCGGGGCCCTGTCATCTGTCGGTGCATCCCGGCGGGCGCTGGCTGCTGAGCGCCAACTACGGGTCGGGGAGCGTCGCCGTGCACCCGATCGACGCCTCGGGGGCCCTGGGCGAGCGCACCGCCCTGGTCACGCACACCACCCCGCCTCCCGGCCCGGGCCAGGAGGGGCCGCACGCCCACCAGTTCCTCACCGGCCCCGACGGCAGGCACGTCCTCGCCGTCGACCTCGGTACCGACACCGTCTACACGTACCGTCTGGACCGGACGAACGGCACCCTCACGGAGACGGGACAGGCGCACGCCCGGCCCGGCGCGGGGCCGCGGCATCTGACCTTCCATCCAAACGGCCGGTACGCCTATCTGGCCAACGAGGTGGACGACACGGTCACGGTCTGCGCCTACGAACCGGCCACCGGCCGTCTGACGATCGGCGAGCCGCAGTCCACGGGCTCAACGGGCGCCACCAACTACCCGGCGCAGATCCTGGTCACCGCGAACGGCCGGTACGCCTTCCTCGCCAACCGCGGCCACAACAGCCTCGCCCGGTTCGCGGTGGAGGCCGACGGCGCCCGGCTGCGGCTGCTCGGCGCGGTGCCGGTGGGCGGGGACTTCCCGCGGCAGATCGCGTTCTCGCCGGACGGCCGGCTGCTGTTCGCGGCGAACCAGCGCTCCGGCACGGTCACCGTCTTCCATGCCGACCCCGAGCGCGGCGAACTGCGCCGGGCCGGTGAGCCGTTCGCCTCACGCGTCGCTCGCCGAGTACACCCCGGACATGCTCGCCGAGGTGAACTCCCGCATCCCGGCGGGGCGGCACGCCCGG
>NZ_JBSGDB010000848.1:0-1887 GCF_053602155.1 Streptomyces sp. NPDC004561 | reverse complement strand
GTCGAAGCGTGAAGGCGGCCCCCCTGGTGACAGCGGGGCCGCGTTCACGGTTCGACGCCGTCGAAGCACTCGCCAGCTCGCGTCCGCTGCGCAGATCCGGTGACGGCAGGTCGCAGGTCGGGCACCAGAAGAACGGCGGCATGCCGACGGCGAACTCCTTGGCACACGCCTCGCACCAGGCCCGCGCGATCACCGGTTCCACGACGAGCCGCGCGTCGGCCAGCGCCGTGCCGTCGCGAGCCACCTCGAAGGCGAAGTGCAACGCGTCCGGCACGACTCCGGCCAGCTCGCCCACGCGGACGGTCACGGACGACACACGGTCCGACCCGTCCGCGCGGGCGATCTCCTCGGCCTGTTCCACGATCGCGGTCGCGATCGACAGTTCGTGCACGGCCGGCTCAGGGGTAGCGGCGGCCGGCGCGCAAGCCGCCGGTCATCCGGTAGATGCGCAACTCGCGCAGGATTCCGGGCAGCTCCTTGACGAACAGGGCCACGACGACGCTGCCGACCAGCGCCGCCTGTGCCATCAGCAGCTGACGTCCCGACATCCCCGCTCGCGCGGTCCTTCTTCTCGTGCCCATGTTCATGACGGTCACTTTGTTCGCTCCCTCATCCCGGCGAGATGTTCGGCATGTCCTTGATCAGCGCGTCATGCCGCTTCCAGTGGACACCGGTGGAGCGGCGCGCGTCGGAGCTGCCGTCCTTGTGGTGTCCGGTCTGGTGCTGGTACGGGCCCCTGTTGCCCTGGTGCAGTCCGGGCACATGGCTGGGCGTGTCGGGCTTCGCCTGGGGGCGGCCCACTCGGATGCTGCCCATGTCGGTTCTCCTTCCGGGTCTCACGACCGCTCGGTCAGCCCCCTGAAGAACTGTTCTACGGCCGGCCAGACCTCGCCGCCACCGGAGAGGCCCCGCCACTCGCGGCGGACCAGGGCGATCATCCGGTAACAGTCGTCGACCGGCACGATCCAGTGTTCGTCGAGGCCGCGCACGGTGTTCACCAGCAGCGCCTCCACGTCGGGTGTCATGGCGGCGAGCCGGGGAACGCCGGCGGCCAGCCGCTGCCATGCCTCCGGGTCCACCTCCCAGCTCATCGCCCCGGCCGGGCTCGGGCCCTGCGCCGTGACCGTGCCGTCGGAGCGCGGCACGAAGAACACCAGACCGACCGGCACGCCCAGCACGGCCGTGTCGACCGGCGGCAGCCGCAGCCGGCGCCGGGGCACCAGCCGGTAGCGGCCCTCGCCGGCCCCGTCGTCGGCGAACAGCACCGAGCAGGGGCCGCACACACAGCGCACCTCGGCGGCAGCGGTGTCGTACAGGTGGGGGTGTTCCTCGGCGACGCGGGCGGCGCACAGCTCGCAGATCTCGACATCCGCCGTCGCCGCCCGGTCGGCCGTGGAACGGATGACCCGGGCGAGTGCTCCGTCCACGGTCACCGCGCCTCCTGCGGCACGGCCCGGCGCCTGATCGTGTTCAGCGGTACGAACGCGGGAGCCGTCCTGCGCCCGGCGGTGTCCGACGGCGTCTCCACGCCGGTCAGCTCGGGGGCGGCGGCCAGCACGGCCGCCCGGACGACCTCGGCGATGTCCGAGGAGCCGCCGCCGCACCCGGAGCCGCATCCGCCGCCGGAGACCAGCCGCACCCGCGCCACGTGCCCGTCGACACCGGCCCACTCCAGGTCGCCGCCGCGCTCGCGCACCGCCGGCCGCAGCTTCTCGACCGCGCGGGCGGCCCGGCGCTCCGGGGAGTCCGGGTGGATCTCGTGCAGGACCAGCAGATGCCCGACCAGCTCGTCGTCGGCGAGCCGCGCACCGCGTCGAAGGTGATCACCGTCGGGCTGTCGGAGTCCGTGGCCCAGTCGACCCGCGCCCCGGTCACGGGGGTGTAGGC
>NZ_JBSGDB010000847.1:0-1889 GCF_053602155.1 Streptomyces sp. NPDC004561 | reverse complement strand
CCCGGCCCCCCGGCGCACCGCTCGGCATGCCCGAGGGCGCGCCGGAGGGCGTCCCCGACGGCATTCCCGACGGTGTGCGGGTCGGCCGCGGCGTGGAGGCTCCCGAGGGCGCCCCGTCCGGCATGCCGGACGGCGCCCCGCAGGACGGCGAGCCGCCCGGGCCGCCGCCGGTCGAGGACGGCGAGCCGCCCGGGCTGCAGGCGGTCAGCAGCAGCGGGGACAGCGTCAGCAGGGCGGCGGCGGGGACAAGGCGTGCGCGCTTCATGGGAGTCGGCTCCGGCAAGGATGAGGAGGTCCTGAGGAGCCGCACTCAACCAGCGGCGTCTGGGAGGCGGTTGGGACCGCCCTGTCCGCCCGCTGTCGATCCGGACGCCGAGGCGGCGCCCTCGGCCTCTTGGTACAGGGCCGTGACGGAAGCGGCCCCCGCGAGCAGTTCCGCGCGTGCCTGGGGCGGGTCCAGGATCTCCACCTGGTCGCAGAGGCAGAGGAGTTGACGGACCGCGCGCAGCGCCGGGAACGACAGCCGGGCGGTGACCCGGTCGCTCGTGCCGTCGTCCTCGGGCAGGGCCGTGAGCTGGGAGGCGAACACCCGCCGGAACATGTCCAGCCACTCGCGCCGGAGCCGCACGGTGACCTCGACCCCGCCCTCCCGCTCCTCCACCTGGCGGCGCAACACCTCCCAGGCGTCCGCGAGTTCGACGCCGGGCCGGCGCCGTACGGGATCGTCCAGCAGCCGGGCCGAGCCCACCCGGTCGGCCCGGAACAGCTGCGGCCGGCCGCGCCGGTCGGCGACCAGGTACCAGACCCCGGCCTTGGCGACCAGGCCGTACGGGTCCACGGTGTACGTCCTCGGCTCCCGCTCCCCGCCGTGCCGGTAGCGCAGCCGCAGCCGGCGGTCGCTGAACACAGCGTCCTGCAGCACCTCCAGGTCCACGGACCCCTGCGGGCCGCTCTTCCAGCGGGTGGCGTCGACCAGGATGCGGCGGCTGGTCGCCTCGGCGGCGGGCCGGTGCGGCGCCGGCAGCGCGGCCATCACCTTGCGCAGGGCCGAGCCGAGGGCCGCGTCGAGACCGAGCGCGGCATGGGCGCCCTGGGCGGCCAGGATGAACAGGGCGCGGGACTCGTCGGCGGTCAGCCCGGTGACGTCGGTGCGGAAACCGGCGAGGAGTTCGATGCCGCCGTGCCGGCCGCGCTCGGCGTAGACCGGGACGCCGGAGGCCGACAGGGCCTCGATGTCCCGGTAGATGGTGCGGACCGACACCTCCAGGCGGCCGGCGAGTTCGTGGGCGGGGACCCGGCCCCGGGTCTGCAGGAGCAGCAGGATCGACAGCAGCCGGTCGGACTTCACGGCCCAAGGATCCGCCGTCGCGGAGTCCCGCGCAAATGTTGACGGAAGTTGTCAGGTTAACCCGCGATCCTCGGCGTACCGACCTACGGAGAGGCCCATCATGAACAGCACCGAGTTCACCGACCCGCGGCCCGTCTACGCCCGCGCCACCGAGCAGGCGGCCGCCCTCATCGAGGCCGTGCGCCCCGAGCGGCTCGACGGCCCCACGCCCTGCGCCGAGTTCGACGTACGGACCCTGCTGAGCCACATGGTCGGCGGCACCCTGCGGATCGCGGTCGTCGGCGAGGGCGGCGACGGGCTCGCCGTGCACCCGTTCGCCGAGGGCGTCGCGGACGACGGCTGGGCGGCCGCCTACGACGAGGTGCGCGTGCGCGCCCTCAAGGCGTGGGAGAGCGACGAGCGGATGACGGCGCCGGTGCGGGTGCCCTGGGGCGAGGTCCCGGGGCACGGCGCCCTCGCGGGCTATGTGATGGAGATCGTCGCCCACACCTGGGACCTCGCCGAGGCCCTCGGGCACCCGCACGAACTCGACCCGGAGCCG
>NZ_JBSGDB010000846.1:0-1901 GCF_053602155.1 Streptomyces sp. NPDC004561 | reverse complement strand
GCACCGCGTGCGAAGCCCAGCATGTTGCCCGCGCCCGCGTTGCAGCCCGGGCCGGCAACTCGTTATCGCTGTAGGAGTCCGGCCAGTGTGCGGGCAGTTGAGCCGCGAGGTCATGCAGGTACCTGCGAGGTCCCGGTCGTCAGGCAGTTCCTCCCACCCCTGGTCGGCGAAATCCCTGCCCAACTTGACCTCGTCGAAGGTGGCGCGATGCATGTGCCGCGATGCTGAACGCGGCGTCCGGCTTGTACTTCTGCCAAGCTCTTTCGAAGGCCAGATCATGAGGTTTGTACGCTCGTTGGAAAGGATCGCCATCAGCAACTGGGCGCTGGCGCCGGTCCGATGAGCCTGGGTACGGGCCTGGGAGGCGTAGACGGCAGGCTGGTGCGCAGCGGACGTCCCCAACGCCGAGGGCGTGTCGGAGTCAGCCGACGGGGGCGGTTGCGAGACGCCTGTTCCCACGGGAGGCGGAGCGTCGCTTTGAGAATGTGGGCCGCACGCACGATGACGTGTACCACCAGAGCGAAGACCACGTCAGGCAACCACCGTCGGCGCTTCGGTCCCCGGCACTCTGAAGCCACCCCTCCCTCGCATCCCGCCGTCGGTCCGACACCCGTAACGGCTGGAGGCCCCCTCTGGCAGGGCTCGGACAACGGACGACGGAGGATGTTCCCGCGTGTTCTGCCTCGAGGCTGCGATGGCCTCAGCCGCCGGCGCTGCGCAGCTCGCGCACCGGTGGGAGGGTGTGCCGCGAACGTATGGTCAGCTGTCCGACCATCAGCCTCACGACCGTGACGATGTCGGGGTCATCGACGTAGTAGACGTGCCGCCGGCCCTCGCGGCGGGAACGCACGAGTCCGGCGATCTTCAGCTTGGCCAGGTGCTGGCTGACCGCGGGCAGGGTGCCACCCAGTCGGTCAGCGAGATGCGTGACGTCACTCTCGCCCTGCGACAGTGCCCACATCAGGTGGAGCCGGGCCGAGGAGGCGAGCAGCCCGAACATGTCGGCCGCCTCGGCGAGAACCTCGGCGGGCGGATCCTCGAAGCCACCGACGTTCCCCGTCACAGTCCCCTCCCGTCCGCCCACTGCACAGCCGCCCACGTGTCCCCCAGTGTAGGCGTCGGCTTGCTCGGTGTCCGGGTACCGAGGACACGCCCTGCCGCCCAATACCTGAGGCCGCACCGGGCAACGGCAGAACCGGGTGATCAGTCCTTGTAGTAGTTGTTGACCACCATGTCCGGCTCGTCATCGTCGAAAGCCTCGTTCAGCAGGGCGCCACCGATGAGTCCGGCCGCGTCGGCGCCGATGAGCGCACCGGTACCGAAGCGGCGCCCGCTGTCCTGCTGCTGTTGGTGGTCGTGCTGGTCCTGGTACGGCTGTCCGTACCCCTGCGGCGCCGTCGCCTGCGGATACCCCTGCTGAGGCAGGGGGTAGAACGGCGGCACGCCGGTCTGCACCCGCTGGGCGCAGCCACCGCAGGGGCGCGAGAGCGTCGGATCCGGTGAGCCCTTGACCACACCAAACGGGCCAGCGAGGCAGGGACCGCATCGCACCAGTGATCCCGGCAGCCACCACGCTGCAGCCGATCCGCGGCCCGCATGCGCACGGTCGTCAGGTCCAACAGTGCATAACTGTACTAACCACGGCTGATCCGCTGCAGCGCGCTGCTGCTCCAGGTGTTCGTGGTCTCGGGCGGCATCCTCGGCCTCATCCCCCTGATCAGGAAGGTCTGCCCTTCCTGGCCAAGGGCGGCTCCTCCAAGTCGCCAACTGACTGAAGGCGCCCTGCTGCTGCCCATCAGCGCCGGCGCCCGGCGACGGGAGCTCGAGCAGGCGGCTTCGGCACGGAGCCGGCGGTAGCCACCGGTCACGGCGCGGAACGCGAGGCCCGGCGCCGCGGGACA
>NZ_JBSGDB010000845.1:0-1905 GCF_053602155.1 Streptomyces sp. NPDC004561 | reverse complement strand
GAAGCCGGGCATGGACGGTCGTCGGTCAGGACGATGTCGGGGGAGTTGCGCGCGGCGGCCGAGCCGCGCGCGCTGATGCCGACGCCGATGTCGGCGGCGCGGATGGCCGCGGCGTCGTTGGCGCCGTCGCCGACCATGCCGACCACCCGGCCCGCGTCCCGCAGCGCCTCCACGACCTGGAGCTTCTGCTCGGGCGCCACCCGGGCCACCACGCCGGCGTCGCGCAGCATCCGGGCCCGGGCCGCGCGGTCCGCGGCCGCCAGCTCGTCGCCGGTGACCACCACGGTCTCCTCGGGCCAGCCGAGGTCGGCGGCGATGGCCCGCGCGGTCTGCGGATGGTCGCCGGTGAGCATGACCGGCCGTACGCCCGCCGCGTGCAGACCGTTCACCAGGGCCGTGGAGGTCTCGCGCGGTACGTCGGACAGCGCCAGCAGACCGGTGAACTCCAGCTCCCGCACAGGCTGTTCGAGGACGCCGGACTCCTCCTCGCCGGCGTCGAGCCGCCGTTCGGCCACAGCCAGGACCCGCAGACCCCGGCCGGCCAGCTCCGCCGCCGTGTCGGAGACCGACGCCGGCAGGCCGGGGCAGCCGGGCAGCACCGTTTCCGGGGCGCCCTTGACCACGAGGACGCGCGGGCCGTCCCCGGCGCGGCCCACGGCGGCGGCGTACCCGCGCCCGGCCTCGAACGGCAGTCCGGCCAGCTGCGTCCAGTCCGGGTCGGGGCCGGCCGCGTCGAGGACGGCCTCGTCGGTGGCGTGCACCGGCCGGTCGTTGCCGCCGTTGACCTTCGGGCAGGCCCGCGCCGCCACCCGTACCGTGTCCGCGGACCCGGCGTCGTCCACCCCGCGGACCTTGCCGTCGGCGTCGGAGGTGCGCACCAGCCGCAGCCGGTTCTCGGTCAGGGTGCCGGTCTTGTCGAAGCAGATGGTGTCCATCCGGCCGAGCGCCTCCAGCGTCCGCGGGGTGCGGACGAGGACACCGCCCCGGCTCAGCCGGCGGGCGGCCGCCAGCTGCGCGACCGTGGCCACCAGGGGCAGCCCCTCGGGCACGGCGGCGACGGCCACCGCCACCCCGCCGCTGACCGCCTCGCGGATCGGGGTGCCGCGCAGCAGCGCGAGACCGGTGACGGCGGCGCCGCCGGCCAGCGTCAACGGCAGCGCCTTGCGGGTGAGGTCCTGGAGCCTGGCCTGGACACCGCCCGCCGGAGGGGTACGGGCGGCGAGGTGGACGGCGCGGGCGGCCTCGGTGCGGTCGCCGGTGTCGACCACGACCGCGCGGCCCTCCCCCGCCACCACGGTCGTGCCCTCGAAGACCATGCAGCGCCGGTCCGCGACGGGGGCGTGCGGGGTGGGGTCGGTCTGCTTCTCCACCGGCAGGGACTCGCCGGTCAGCGCGGACTCGTCGACCTCCAGGCCGTCCTGCCACAGCAGCCGGGCGTCGGCGGGCACCACGTCGTCGCCCTTGAGCTGGATCACGTCGCCCGGATGGAGCTTGCCCGCCTCCACGGTGCGGGTGCCCCCGGCCGGGGCCTCCTCCTCCGGCGGTACGAGACGCGCCTTCTGCTGCTGCTCGGCGACCAGCCCGGACAGCGCCCGTTCGGCCCGCAGCCGCTGGATGCCGCCGACCAGGGCGTTCAGGTCGAGCGCGCCGACGACGAGCAGGGCGTCCACCATCGAGCCGAGGATCGCCGAGGCGGCCGAGCCGACCGCGAGGACAGGGGTGAGCGGGTCGTGGAGTTCGCCGCGGACGGCCTGGCCCAACTCGTAGGTCCAGCGCGCGGGGGCCACGGCCGGGTGCCGGGAGACGCCCTCGCCGAACCCCTCCGACAGCGGTTCCTCGTGCACCCCGTGCTGTCCTTCACCGCGCTCGCGGGCGTCCTGCACATCATCTGGTTCTTCACGTTCG
>NZ_JBSGDB010000844.1:0-1906 GCF_053602155.1 Streptomyces sp. NPDC004561 | reverse complement strand
GTCACCCCGCAGCTCGTCCACGCGCTGCCCCCGGCCCTGCGCGACGCCTACGTCCGCGCCTACGCCGAGCGCTACCGGGTCCTCGCCGCCACCGGCCTGGCCCCGGCCGACCCCGCCGCCTCCGGGCACTGGTACGGGCCGCGCGCCCGCCGGCTGCTGCGCGCCTGTTTCGACTGGTGGCTGGAGTGGGAGGGCGACGACCATCCCCGCCGCCACATCGACCTCAACCATCTGGCGTTCGCCCTGTCCTGCGCCGGCCGCCCGGCCGAGGCCGCCGCCGTGTTCCAGCGCATCGGCGCCCACGCCACCCGGGTGCCCTGGTCGTACCCGCACCAGGACCCCTGGACGGCCTTCCGCGCGGCCCGCTCCCGCGCGTTTCTGAACCGCGCGTAAGAAGTCATTACGGAACCCTGACCGGTGACCGGATCCCCTGGCCCCGCGAGGCCCCGAGTGTTCGAATGAATGCGTGAACCCTGAACCTCCCGAGGAGCGGGACGGCACTCCGATCGGCCGCCGCGTCTTCCTCGGCACCCTCGGTCTGGGCGCGCTCGGCGTGATCGCCGCGCCGACCCTGCAACGCGGCATCGAGGGCGTCCTCGGGACGATCGCGGGCAAGGACCCGACGGGCCTGACCGGTCTGCTGCCCAACGGCGGCGGCTTCCGCTACTACTCCGTCGCCGCCTCCGTCCCGCACAAGGACGCCACGGACTACCGCCTCGGCATCGACGGCCTGGTCGACAACCCGCGCACCTACACCCTCGCCGACCTGCGCGCCCTGCCGCAGACCCGGCTGGTCAAGGACGTCCAGTGCGTCACCGGCTGGCGGGTCCCGGGCACCCCCTTCCAGGGCGTGCGGCTCTCCCACCTGCTGGACCTCGCCGGCGTCCGCTCCTCCGCGAAGGCCGTCCGCTTCACCTGCTTCGACGGCACCTACAGCGAGAGCCTGACCCTCGACCAGGCACGCCGCCCGGACGTCCTGGTCGCCCTGCGCATGCAGGACAAGGACATCGGCTGGGAGCACGGCGGCCCCGTCCGCCTCTACGTCGCCCCCATGTACTTCTACAAGTCGGCCAAGTGGCTCTCCGGCATCACCCTCACCGACCGGGTCAGGCCCGGCTACTGGGAGAACCTCGGCTACGACGTCGACGCCTGGGTCGGCCGGTCGAACGGACGGACCGATGAGCCTACGAGCTGACGCCCCGGCCCCGCCGAGCGCCCGGATCCGCCGCTTCGGCCGGGCCCAGCGATGGGTGCACCGCGGCACGGCCGCGCTGATGGGGGTGTGCGTGGTGACCGCGGCCGTCCTGTACATCCCCGCGCTCGCCGTCCTGGTCGGCCGCCGCGAACTGGTCGTACGGATCCACGAGTGCGCCGGGCTCGCCCTGCCCGTCCCGGTCCTGCTGGGCCTGGCCTCCCGCGCCTTCCGCGGGGACCTGCGCTTCCTGAACCGCTTCGGGCCGCACGACCGGGTCTGGCTGCGCGCCGCCCTGGTCCGCGACAAACGCCACTCCTCCCGGCCCGCCGGGAAGTTCAACGCCGGACAGAAGGTCTACGCGGCCTGGATCGCCGGGGCCACCCTGGTCATGCTCGGCACCGGCCTGATGATGTGGTTCACCCACCTGACCCCGCTCATGTGGCGTACCTCGGCGACCTTCGTCCACGACTGGCTGGCCCTGACGATCGGCGTCGTGCTGGCCGGGCACATCGGCATGGCGCTGGGGGACCCGGAGGCGAGACGGGGACTGCGCACCGGAACGGTCAGCAGGGAGTGGGCGAAGCGGGAGCACCCGCTGTGGCGGCCCTAGGGGGCTTCGTTTGGATCAGGCCGGCCGTGAGGAACAGCGCTTGCCGGCCGACCCGAGCGGGGTCTGGTGCGTACGGCTGCAAGGCGGAGGAGGGAGTCGAC
>NZ_JBSGDB010000843.1:0-1909 GCF_053602155.1 Streptomyces sp. NPDC004561 | reverse complement strand
GCATCTGCCGCCAGTGGCCCGCACCCGCCGTGCTTGGATTCGTGCCCTTGGCCCGCGCTTCTGCCGGGCGGCCCGGTCCGCCTCGCCGCTCTCGACGGCCCGGTCGAAGGCCTCGCAGAGCATGTGCACGGCGACCAGGTGCAGTTCCTGCACGGTGGCGGCCACGGGGGCGTCCGCGCACAGCGCCTCGTCGGCGCCGAGCTGGAGGGGGTTGGGGGCCCGCCCGGTCAGCGCCCACACGGTCATGCCCAGGCGGTGGGCGCGGTCGGCGGCGGCCAGCAGGTTGGCGCTGGCGCCGCTGGTGGACAGCAGCATGAGCACGTCCCCGGGGCGGCCGTGGGCGGCGGTCTGGCGGGCGAACACCTCCTGGACGCCGTAGTCGTTGGCGATCGCGGTGGTGGAGGAGGTGTCGGCGTGCAGGGCGACGGCGGAGAACGGCGGCCGGTCGTCGCGGTAGCGGCCGACGAGTTCCGCGGTCAGGTGCTGGGCCTGCGCGGCGCTGCCGCCGTTGCCGGCGACGAGCAGCCGGGACCCGGCGCCCAGCCGCCGGGCCAGTTCGCCGCCCCAGCGCTCGATGCGGGGGCCGCGCTCGCGGAACGTCTCCAGGGCCTTCATCAGGTCGTCGCAGTGGGTCGTGTCGACGGCGGTCCTCATCGGACGGCTCCCGACAGCGAGGGGATGGCGGACACGGCGCGGTACACCCCGGCCACGCCGTCGGCCACCCGGTCCCAGGTGTAGTGCTCCAGGACCCGCCGGCGGCCCGCGGCTCCGTACCGGGCGAGCCGGTCCGGGTCGGCGAGCAGCGCGCGGACGGCCCCGCCGAGGTCGTGGTCGCCGTCGGCCGGGACCAGGACCCCGGTGGCGCCGTCCACGACGGTGTCGAGCTGGCCGCCGACCGCGGTGGCGACGACCGGGGTGGCGCAGGCCATGGCCTCCAGCGGGACGATGCCGAAGGGCTCGTAGCGGGGCAGCGACAGCACGAGGTCGGCGCCGGCCATCAGCCGCGGCATCCGGGCCCGGCTCACCCCGCCGAGCAGGGTGACGCGGTCCAGGACGCCGTACTCGCGGGCGACGGCGTAGAGGCGCGCGGCCTCGGGTTCGGCGCCGAGCAGGTCGGCCTCCGGGCCGCCCGCGACGAGGAGTTCGGCGTCGGGGATGCCGGCCAGGGCGCGGATGGCCCGGTCGAAGCCCTTGGGGGGCACGAGCCGGCCGACGGCCAGCAGCCGCCTGCGGGCGCCGGGCGGGCGGCTCCGGGCGACGGGCGCGAACTGGTCGGGGTCGACCCCGCACGGCACGACACGGAACCGGTCCTCGGACAGCCCCATGGCCTTCAGTTCGGCCACCTCGTCGCTGCAGGTGGCGATGATCCGGGCGCACTCGTGGCCGACGGCCTCCTCGATCGCGAGGCGCTGCGGCGGGCTGGTGTCGGCGGCGCCCTGGTAGCGCTTCTTCACGGTGCCCAGCGCGTGGTACGTCTGCACGACGGGGATGCCGAGGTCCCGGGCGCCGGCGAGGGCGGCCAGGCCCGACATCCAGAAGTGGGCGTGCACCACGTCGGGCGGGCGCTCGGCCCACCGCCGGGCCAGGAAGGCGCCGAACTCGTCCATGTGCGGCAGGAGTTGGTCCTTGGGGACGGGGGCGGGCGGCCCGGCGGGCACGTGCACCACCTGCACTCCGTCGATGAGGGTCACCCGGTCCGGCAGGCCCGCCGAGTCCCGCCGGGTGTACACCGTGACCCAGTGGCCGCGTCCGGCGAGCTGCCGGGCGACCTGTGCCACGTACACGTTCTGGCCGCCCGCGTCCGGTCCGCCGAGCGCGGCCAGGGGGCTGGCGTGCTCGGAGACCATGGCGACGCGCCCGGCCGTGTGCGGAATACGGCTCATCGGGTGACCTCCTTGATCAGGCGCTC
>NZ_JBSGDB010000842.1:0-1917 GCF_053602155.1 Streptomyces sp. NPDC004561 | reverse complement strand
GCCCGGGGGGGGGCCGCGGCCCCGACTCCGGCCGACGGCCCGTCAGCAGGCCTTCCCCGGCGCCCGGTTGCCGGCCGTCCTCGCCGGCCGCGTCCCGACGCGATGCGTCCCGGCGCGGCCCGGCGGTCGGCCTTCAGGCGGGGGAGCGGCCCAGGTGCAGGAGGATCCGGTTCAGGGTGTCGGAGCCGGCGGGCCCGGGCAGGGTCGGGGCGAAGGCGGCGCCCGGCCGCGTGCGGTGGGCGCCGCCGGGGACGGCCAGCGCGAGGGGAAGGGCGGCCTCCAGGAGGTCGGGCTCCAGGGCGAGGTGCAGACCGAGACAGCGGGCGACGTCCCAGGCGTGGACGACGTAGTCGATGAGGTGGAAGCCGATGGCGCGGACCGCGGGGAAGACCGCGCCCGCGCCGAACTCGGGCAGGGCGAACTCCTGGTCCGCCGCCCGCACCGCGGCGAACGCGGCCGGGACCGCTTGTGCGGCCGCCACGTACCGCGCGACCGCCTGCGGGTCCGGCGCCTCGGCCTTCCAGTGCCCCAGGTCACCGCCGTCGCCCCGCGCCGCCGCCGCGAACCCCCGGTGCTGGGCGGTCATATGGGCGAGCAACTCGCCCAGGTTCCACGCCGCGCAGGGGGTCGGGCGGGTGAGGTCCTCCTCGCCCGCGCGGCGGACCACGTCGATGCTCGTGCGTACCGCGCGGTCGTCGAAGGCCTTCAGGGCGGACAGGTCCAAATCCATACGCATATGCTTACGATAGGCAGTCACCTACCATAGGTCAACGAGTATCTTCTTCCCATGGCCGACCGCACCGCATCCGAACAGCGCCCCGACCTGGCGGCGATGATCGTCCCGCTGGGCCGTGCGCTGGTGGCCGCCGAGCTGCCGGTGCTGCGCGAGCACGGGCTGGTCATGTGGGCGTACTCGGTGCTGCTCGCCCTCGACGAGGAACCGGTGCGGACACAGGCCGCGCTGGCGCGGGACATCGGCGCGGACAAGACGCGGATCATCGCTGTCCTCGACGGCCTGGAGGAACGCGGGCTGATCGTCCGCCGGCCCGATCCGGCGGACCGGCGGGTGCGCGTGCTCTCCCTCACCCCGGCGGGGCGCCAGGTGCGCGAGGCGGTCCGGTCGGCGATCCGCGAACGCGAGGAGCGGCTGCTGGCCCGCCTGCCGAAGGAGGACCGGCGCGGCTTCCTGAACGCACTGCGGGCGCTGGCCGCGCTGCCGCCCTCCGAGATCGGCGGGGACTAGCGCCGCCTCGGGCGACGTCCGCCTCGTCTCATTCTTCTCATCACGATCACGGCCCTCGCCGGGCCGGCCAGGGGGGTCTGTGACGACACCCTTCGACCGGCACGTGCCGACCGGGTGATCACCGCGCCGGTCCGGACGGCCGGGAACCCGCCGTGGCCCGCTGCCGGCCGGCAGACCATCGCCGGGCATCCGACCTGGTCCGTCCCGGCCCTCACTCCGCCCGGCGCCGGGGGTGTGGAGAAGGGGTCTGGGGCCCTGAGAGCGTGATGCCTGCCATGCGAGCCGGATCACATCCTAAAGAGGGCCGTAGCAGCACATGCCCCTGAAAAGGCATGGAGCAACCCTATGTGTCCATTTCGGGCATTTCTCCGAAAGTGGGTAGTAGGTCACATCGTTGCGGCCGGCGTCGGCCGCCGCTAATCATGGCTGTCGTCGCCGAGGGCCGGTCGAACCGGACACCTGGCGAATCCCCTGAGGGTCTGCCCGTGAACTGCGGGTGCCCCACGCCGCCGCACGACCGCGGCCGGCACTGACGATGTCCCCCACGGAAGGTTCCTTTCGCATGGCCATGACCACTCGCACCCGCTTCGCCCGTATCGCTCTGACCGGTCTCGCCACCACGGGCGCGGCAGCCGCCGCGATCACCCTGATGCCGGCGAGCGCGCAGGCAGCCG
>NZ_JBSGDB010000841.1:0-1929 GCF_053602155.1 Streptomyces sp. NPDC004561 | reverse complement strand
GCCTCCCCGGCCCGCTCCGGGGAGCCGAGCAGCGCGGGCAGCCGGCGCCCCGCCGGGGAGCCGAGCGCGACGAGCACCGGGAAGGTCTTCCTGCCCTCGCGCAGATCGCCGCCCGCGGGCTTGCCGGTGACCGCCGGGTCGCCCCAGATGCCCAGCACGTCGTCGACCAGCTGGAAGGCGATCCCGAGCCGACGACCGGCCCGGTCCAGCGCGTGGACGGTGGCCTCCGGCGCCCCGCCGAGCGCCGCGCCGAGCGCGGCGGCGCAGCCCAGCAGGGCACCGGTCTTGCCCTCCGCCATCGACCGGTACTCCCGCTCCGTCACCCGCTCCGGGCCCTCGCACGGACGGTCGGCGAAGAGCAGGTCGTCGGCCTGCCCGCGTACCAGGTCCGCGAGGGCCGCCGAGAGCAGCCGTACGGCACCCGGACCCCGGGGCGCGGCCGCGAGGGTGTCCACCGCCAGCGCGAACAGCGCGTCCCCGGCGAGCACGGCGGGGCCCGTGCCGTACGCCTGCCACACGGCGGGGCGGCGGCGCCGGGTGGTGTCGCCGTCCATGATGTCGTCGTGCAGCAGCGAGAAGGCGTGCACCAGCTCCACCGCGACCGCGGCCGGCACACCGGCCTTGCCGTCGGCGCCCGCGGCCTCGGCGCCGAGCACGGCCAGCGCCTGCCGCACGCCCTTGCCGCCCGGTGCGGCGGCGGGCGCCCCGCCGACCTCGCACCAGCCGAAGGAGTACGCGGCCATCTCGGCCACCCACGGGTGCATCCGGGCCACCGCCTCCGTCAGCGCGGGCCGCACCAGTTCCCGGCAGCGGGCGAGGACCTGGCCGGCCGGCGCCCGCACCGGTGAGCCGAGGGCCGTCATCGTGCGACCTCCGCGTCGAGGCCGAGCTCCCGCTGGGCCCGGGTCACCATCTCCCGCGCGTGCCGCAGCCCGCCGCGCTCCAGGACGCGGGCCAGATCGGCGAGTTCGGCGGCGGTCGCGGCGCGGTCGTGGCCCAGCCGGGCGAGGGACTTGGCCAGGCCCAGCCGGGACAGGGCCTCGCCGCGCGGCTCGCTCATCGCGCGGAACTCCTCGAGCGCCAGCTCGTACAGGTCCCGGGCCTCGGCGTACCGGCCGGCCCGGTACAGGACGTTGCCGCGCATCTTGTGGTTGTACGCGAGCGCGCTGGAGAGGTTCATCGCCCGGCAGCTCGCCTCCGCCCGGGACAGCAGCTCCAGCGCCCGCTCGGTGTCCTGGTCGCGGACCGAGACGATGTCGGCGAGACCGCGCAGCGCCCAGGCGTGCCCGCGCCGGTCCTCGGCCCGCTCGGCTATCTCCGCCGCCTCCTCGAACAGCGCGTACGCCCTGTCGTGGTCCCCGGTGTTGCGGTGCATCTGCGCGATGCCCTCCAGCGCCCACACCGTGTGCCGGGCCTCCCCGCGCCGGCGGGCCTCGGCCAGCAGCTGCTCGTGCAGCCGGCCGACCGCGGCGTAGTCGCCCTGGATCCGGCCGGTCTCGGCGAGCCCCGCCAGCGAGTAGCCCCGGACCACGACGTCCCCGCCCCGCTCGCCGAGTTCGGCCGCGAGCCCCAGCAGCCGCCAGGCCAGCGGGAACGCCCCGCGCTGCCGGGCGAGGGTGCCGCCGCTCCAGAGCGCCCAGGCCATGGCGGCGGTGTCCCCGGCCTCGCGGGCGGCGCGGTAGCTCGCCTTCCAGGCCCGGTCGGCGTCCCGCACCTGCCCGAGCCGCCGGTGTGCCTCGGCGACGGCGAGCCCGCAGCGGGCCGCCTCTCCGGGGTGTCCGGACCGTTCGGCCTCGCGCAGCCGCTCGGTGCCCTCCGCCAGCACGTCGACCAGCGAGGAGTTCACGGACAGTGTGGTCAGGGCGCCCTGGTACTCCGGGGCGAAAGCCTTGCCGTACATGCGTACCCTTCTATACACGGAGCGTATAC
>NZ_JBSGDB010000840.1:0-1958 GCF_053602155.1 Streptomyces sp. NPDC004561 | reverse complement strand
ATCGAGGGCCGCCTGCTGCTCGCGCGACGGTACCGCGCGGCGCAGGAGGAGGGCGTCGACCCCGTGCTCGCCGTGATGCACGCGACCGGGCACAGCCGCCGGCGCTCCCTCAGGCTGATCGCCCAGGCGCGCGACGCCGGGTTCCTGACGCCTCGTCACGCGCGCCGCTGACCGGCGCGGTCACTCCCCCTGGGGAGGGCTCGGCCGCTCCTCGGTGGCGAAGAACCGCGACAGGTCCTGCTCCCGGGCCCCGGTGCCCGTGTCGCTCTCCGGGGGCACGCCCAGCCCCCAGTCGAGCCCGTACCGCCGGAACAGCTCGGCCCGCAGCGCGGGCACGGGCATCGGCACGCCCGGCACCAGGGCCGCGAACACGACCCCCATCAAAAGGGCCCGCAGCATCGGGTAGTCGGCCGTCACGTCCTCGGAGCCGTACCGGGCCACGGTGTCGCCGAGCAGCTCCGAAAGACGCCGCTGCTCCGGGCACTGCACGAAGCCCTCGGCCTGGAGGAGCCCCGCCATGTGCTGGCGCATGAGCACGGGCCGGTCACGCGCGAGCCCCAGGATCGCGTCGATGGCCCGGGCCAGCCGCTCCCGGCCGTCCTCGGTGCGCGGCTCCCGCTCCAGCGCCTCCTCCAGCGTGCGGTGCATCAGCCGGTGCACGGCGGACTGCACCAGCTGGCGCTTGCCGGGGAAGTAGTACGAGACCAGGCCGCGCGCCGAGCCGGCGCGGTCCGCGATGTCGCCCAGCGTCGTCGCCTCGAACCCGCGCTCGTCGACCAGCTCCACCGCGGCCTGGAGCAGTCGCTCCCGGGAACGCCGTCGCAACTCTTCATTGACCGAGGCGCTGCGCGGGGACATCCTGGAAACTCCTGCGTTGACTGGCTGCCAGCCAACTATACTCATCGCATCGGGCACCGCCACGCGCGGGCCCTCTCCAGGGCTGCCGTTCGTCTGGGGCGACGCGGGGGATCGTCTCAGACGGACGGCGTGTGGACGGCGGACGCGAGACGCCGGCACCGCCCCTCCTTCAGGGCCTGCCCGCCGCCCGGAGCGCGGCCGCTCAGCCCACCAGGTCCAGGACCGCGCGCAGCGCGTCGGGGCGGTGCGCGACCGGCAGGTGGTCCACGAAGTGCACACGGCAGCCGAGCGCGGCCGCGCCCCCGTCCGCCGCTCTGCTGTCCCCGACCATCAGCACCTGCCGCGGATCGGCGCCGAGCGCTTCGCAGGCGACCGAGAACAGCCGCGGGTCCGGCTTCTGCACCCCGTGTTCGTACGACAGCACGTACGCGTCCACGTACCCGTCGAGGCCGTGCGCACGGAAGACCGGCCGCAGGTCCCAGCCGATGTTGCTGACCACGCCCACGGCGGTGCCGCGTTCGCGCAGGGTGCGCAAGACGTCGGCGGCGTCCGGGTAGGGGGTCCAGGCGGCGGGGGACATGTGCCGCTCGTACAGCGCGTCGTGCAGCCCCGGATCGGGCAGCGGCACCCGCCGGGACAGACCCGTGAACGCGGCCCGGTGCAGCTCCGCGCTCTCGTCCCGCACCGCCCACAGCCCGGCGAGGTCCGCCGGCACCTCCAGCGGCGCCGCACCGCCCGGCAGCGCACCGGCCGCCTCCAACGCCTTGGCCGTGTCCATCAGTTGGGGCTCGGGCAGGCTCACCCCGCTCTCGTCCAGCACCGCGCGCAGCCAGGACTCGGTGGACTCGACGCGGAACAGCGTCCCGGAGAAGTCGAACAGCACGGCAGCCATGCGCCGGACTCTACCCGGGCCGCCGTACGGCCGGCTCCGCACGATTTGCCGCCGCTCGCGACCGGTCACCCGCGTGCGACGCCCGGGTCACCGGATCAGCGCAGGGCCCCGTGACGGGGCGGCAGTGCACAGGAGGCGGCATCGGACACGGCCGCGGGATCCAACGGCGGAAGGCCCTGCCGTAACGGCTTGAGCATGGTCGATCCAT
>NZ_JBSGDB010000839.1:0-1963 GCF_053602155.1 Streptomyces sp. NPDC004561 | reverse complement strand
GAACCGGCGGTCGCGCATGAACCTCGCGCCCCTGGTGCGGCGGCGGTCCGCTACATGATCGGGTCGGGCTCGCGGGCCAGGTCGGCCGCGCCCACCATGCCCGCCTTGTTGCCGAGCTGGGCCGCGATCACGTCGGCGACCGGACGCCAGTTGCCGCCGACCAGCCAGCGCTTGTAGGACTTGCGGATCGGGTCGAGGACCAGCTCGCCCTCGTCGGAGAGGCCGCCGCCCACGATGAACGCGGACGGGTCGAACAGGGAGGCCAGGTCGGCGAGGCCGGCGCCGACCCAGCGGGCCAGCTCACGGTAGGAGTCCACGGCCACCGGGCAGCCCTGGCGGGCGGCGATGGAGATGTGCTTGCCCTCGATGCCGTCGGGGGTGCCGTCGCCCAGCGCCAGCAGCACCTCGGCGCGCTCGGGGGTGGCGTTGGCGCGCTGCTTGGCGTAGCGGACCAGGGCGCGGCCGGAGGCGTACTGCTCCCAGCAGCCCTGCGAGCCGCAGCCGCACAGCAGGCCGTCCGGGACCATCCGGATGTGGCCGAACTCGGCGGCCACGCCGA
This sequence comes from Streptomyces sp. NPDC004561, assembly GCF_053602155.1. Lineage (NCBI taxonomy): Bacteria > Bacillati > Actinomycetota > Actinomycetes > Kitasatosporales > Streptomycetaceae > Streptomyces > Streptomyces sp. NPDC004561. The sequence continues at coordinate 1,404 of NZ_JBSGDB010000839.1, read as the reverse complement.
AGTGGCCGCGGCGCAGCTTGTTGCCGATGATGATGCCGCCGCCGAGACCGGTGCCGAGCGTGATGCAGATGACGTTGCGGTGGCCCTTGCCGGCGCCGAACCGGTACTCGCCCCAGGCGGCGGCGTTGGCGTCGTTCTCGACCACGACGGGGAGGCCGGTACGGGCCTCGACCTTCTCCTTGAGCGGCTCGTTGCGCCAGTCGATGTTGGGCGCGAAGTAGACGGTGGAGCGCTGCCGGTTCACGTAACCGGCCGCACCGATGCCCACACCGACGATCTCGTGCCCGGCACGCGCGCCCTCCACCGCCGAGGCGATGGCGTCCACGATGGCCTCGGGCGTGGTGGGGGTCGGCACCTTGAAGGTCGAGAGGATGTTGCCTTCCTCGTCGACCACGCCGGCCGCGATCTTGGTGCCGCCGATGTCGACGCCGATGGTGAGTCCCATGAATCCCTCAGTTCCGGTCGAGCCCCGCTACCGCAACCGTACCCGAGGCCCCGTCACGGAAGACCTTCAGTCCAGGTCGATGCGCTCCCCCGATCCGGTGCCCTCGCCCCGGTCGCGCCGGTCGTCGCGCCATTCGTCCGCCAGGCCGGAGGTGCGGGTGGTCCAGCGGCCCTCCTGGGCCTGGACGGCGGAACGGTAGGCGGCCAGCAGCTCGTTGCCCGCCGCCGCGAGATGGTCGAAGACGTCCGGGTTGCGCTCCAGGACGGGCTCGACGGCGGCCTTCGCCTGCTGGACGACCTGCCGCACCACCTGCTGGGCCGCGGGGCCGGCGAGGGCTCCGAGCAGCGGCGACTGGAGGCCGGACAGCTTGTCGGCCACCGTGTCCACAAGCTTCTTCAGTTCGTCGGCGGCCGAGCCGGGCGGCGGGCCGTACGAGGAGCGGCGGCGGGCCTTCTCGGCCTCCAGGTCCTCGGCGCAGGCCTTGGCCCAGGCGTCGGCGTCGCTCACCCGCGGCTCCTCGGTCGGTTCGGCGGGGCGCTCTTCGCTCATGGCGGACTCCTGACTGCGGTTCGCCCTTACGACGTTACCCGAACGGGCCTGCCCGGTTCATCGTCCGGCGGCGGGCCACAGGTCGGGATCCGGAGCGAAGCGGATGCGCAGTTCGCCCTCCCGGAGCCCGGCTCCGGCGACGGTGCAGCGGCGCAGGGCGGAGGGAAGCGGGACGATCCGGCGGAAGGGGCCGACGGTGATCACCAATTCGTCGCCGCGCCGGATCAGATCCAGTTCGTCGCGCAGGGCGCCCGGCAGCGGGATGTGCCAGACCAGCACCCCGTCCTCGGCGATCCGGTCGGCGACGGGCCACTCGACCGGATCGGGCGCCTGGCCTGCGGCGGGCACGGCGAGGCGCTGCTGCTGCCGGACGCGCCGGTGGTCGTGTGGTGGCCGGTGAACGCCCCGCT
>NZ_JBSGDB010000838.1:0-1978 GCF_053602155.1 Streptomyces sp. NPDC004561 | reverse complement strand
CCGGCACGGCCGTACCGGCAGGCCATGTCGTCGTCACCCTCGGCCAGGACTACACGCACCTCACTCCGGCAACTCCCGCCCCGGCCCAGAGCGTTTCCGCGTCGAACGCGGCGACGGAGGCGGACTCCGGCCCGGCCGTGAAGGCGGGTGGCGTGCCCTGCGTCAACTGACCCACGTCTGTTGCCGCGGCGGCGCCGGCAGCGGAAGGCCGGGCGACGGAGGCGCCCGCGGGGCACCTCCGGGTCCACCGGCCCCCGCACGGACGGCCGTTCGGCCCACCACTGTCGACTTCGAGAAATGCAAGAATTCGGTATGGGAATGATCCTGGTCACTGTGGAGCGGGATTTGCCATCAACCCCACGGCCCTTTTCCGGCTGCCTCGTTTTTACCTGTGCGCTGAAGCGACCGGACGCCGCAGGGCGCGACTCAACGCATTGGGTTTGGAGTTGACCAATTTCCCCCCATGGGCGGGTCGTGAATCAATTGCACCGAGTTGGTGAACGCGTTGTGAGGTGAAGTCCCTCTGACAGTCCGTAAAGGGCTTTGAAGCCCATCGGTATGAAATCCAGAGGCACTACCTTGACCTCGACGGCACTCGATACGTCACCCCCGTTCCCGGAGTTCTCCGGAGACCGGGCCGTCTTCCGCTCCGCGGCGGCCGCGCCGCCGCGCACCCTCATCGACATCCTGCACGCGACCGCCGCGCTGCACCCGGACGCACCCGCTCTCGACACGGGCGCCGAGGTGCTGTCGTACCGTCAGCTGTGCGCCGAGGCCCACAGACGCGCGCGGCGGCTCACCGAGCGGGGTATCGGCCCCGGCGACCGTGTGGGCGTGCGAGTGCCGTCGGGCAGCGCGGAACTGTATCTGTCGATCCTCGCGGTCCTGCACAGCGGCGCCGCCTACGTCCCGGTCGACGCCGACGACCCCGAGGAGCGCGCCGCGACCGTGTTCCACGAGGCGGGCGTGTGCGACGTACTGGGCCCGCACCCGCACCCCGCCGAACCGGTACCGCCCTACGGAGCAGCGTGGGGTTCCGCGCCCACCCCCGGGGACGACGCCTGGATCATCTTCACGTCCGGCTCCACCGGCGCGCCCAAAGGCGTGGCCGTCACCCACCGGTCCGCCGCCGCCTTCGTCGACGCCGAGGCCACGCTCTTCCTGAGCGACCGGCCGCTCGGCCCCGGCGACCGGGTCCTCGCGGGCCTGTCGGTCGCCTTCGACGCCTCCTGCGAGGAGATGTGGCTGGCCTGGCGCTCCGGCGCCTGCCTGGTGCCGGCCGAACGGTCCCTGGTGCGAGCCGGGCATGAACTCGGCCCGTGGCTCGACGCCCGTGGCATCACCGTCGTCTCCACGGTCCCCACCCTGCTGGCGATGTGGCCGGAAGAGGCGTTGCGGCGGATACGGCTGCTCATCCTCGGCGGCGAGGCCTGCCCTCCCGGCCTCGTCGATCGGTTCGCCCGCCCCGAGCGGGAGATGTGGAACACCTACGGCCCGACGGAGACCACCGTCGTGGCCTGCGCGGCCCGGCTCCAGCCCGCCCAGCCCGTGCGTATCGGACTGCCGCTCGCCGGCTGGGAGTTGGCGGTGGTGGACGAGGCCGGCGAACCGGTCTCCTACGGCGAGCAGGGCGAACTGGTCATCGCCGGCGCCGGAACCGCTCGCTACCTCGACCCCGTGAAGGACGCGGAACGCTTCCGGCCGTGCCCGGCGCTGGACTCGCCCCGCGCCTACCGGTCGGGCGATCTCGTGCGCGCCGACGCCGAGGGACTGGTGTTCCTCGGCCGCGCCGACGACCAGGTCAAGCTCGGCGGACGCCGCGTCGAACTCGGAGAGATCGACACGGCCCTGCTCGCCCTGCCCGGCGCCCAGGTGCTGGTCGGCTACGTCGTCCCGCAGCGGACCGCCGACGGCCACTCCGCCTTCGACGCCGACAAGACCAGGGCCCTGCTGGGCGAGCGGCTGCCCGCACCGCTGG
>NZ_JBSGDB010000837.1:0-1985 GCF_053602155.1 Streptomyces sp. NPDC004561 | reverse complement strand
CCCGGCTGCTCGGCGTTCCGATGCCGGGCGTCCCGGACAGCGACCGGCCCTATGTACTCGTGGCGCGGGATGAGCCGAGCACCGCCCACAGGACCAGGGGCAGCACGACCAGTCCGCTCACGGTGACCACGGCCGCGGCGAGGTTGCGGCGCCGGGCCCGGCGGGCGGCGCGGTGGGCGGAACGCGGTGAGGCGGTGGGGCGGGAGGAGATGGTGGGGCGGTCGGTGCCGTGCGAACCGGCGCCGCGGAGGGGCTCGTCGGACGGCGCGGCGGAGCCGAAGTCCTCGCCGGCCCGGGGTGCCACGGCTGCCGGGGACGGGGCCGCCTCGGCGGGCGGCTCGGTGCGGTGCGCCCGGGCCTCCGCGTAGGCGCGGGCGCCCCAGCCGAGGACCGCCTCGGCCAGCGCGAAGCAGAGTCCGGTGTTGAACTGGGTCAGCTGGTCGGCGGTGCGCCGGCAGTGCGTGCAGTCGGCCAGGTGCTCCCGCAGATCCGGGTCGATGTCGGCGCCGCCGCGCCGGAAGGTCACGTCGAGCATGCGCTGATAGCGCCGGCACTCGGCCTCCGGGGCGAGTTCGCGGTGCACGTGGAGACACTCCTCGCGCAGCCGCTCGCGGGCCCGGCGCAGTTCGATCCGGGCCTCCTCCTGGTCCAGGCCGAGCAACGCGGCGGGTGCGGCCAGGGGTTCGGCCTCCACCTCGATGTGCCACAGCATGGCGCGGGAGGTCTGGGGCACCCGCTGGAAGGCGCGGGACAGCAGCCGCCGGTTCGGCGGGGGCAGCAGCCGGGCGGCGGCGCGCTCGCCGGTACCGGTGTCCGGCCGCAGGGCCGGGTGGAGGAGTTCCCGGCGGCCGTCGGCGTCCCACTCGGCGGCGATACGGCGGACGGCGACGAGCACCTGGGGGCGCCAGGCGACGTTCGGGCCGACCTGACGGAGCGATTCGCCGAAGAGCCGGGTGAACGCGGCGGTGGTGAGCATGCCGGCGGCACGCGGCCCGTCCGTGCACAGCCGGGCGTAGGTGAAGGCCGCTTCCCAGTGCCGGTCGAGGAGTTCACCGACCGGATGGAGCGCCGGTGCCATACCCGTCCACTTCTGCAGTTCGGCGCTCAGCTGCTCGTCCGACGGGCCTGCCTCTTTCACGGCTGCATTCCTCCAGACGCGACTCGAAATTAGTCCATACCAAGCGGTATGGACAGGTGACGGGCAGCTCGAACGCCCACCTGAGCAGCTCTTTTGAAGCGTGGAGGGTGTACGGCGAGCAGCCTGGCGCACACAGTTGGGAATGTGGTGTGCCCGCGCGCCGACAGCGCACACTTTTGCACAGTCGCGCGCGAACGAACAAGAGATCTCTCGATTCTCGGCATTGTTCGCGAGGGTTTTTGTATTGACACTTTGTCAAGGGTGGCCCTTTCTTCCAATTACTGGCGTTCGCCCGCCCGGTAGGCGCCGGGCGGCACTCCGTAGCGCTGGTGGAAGATCCGGCTGAAGTGAAAGGGGCTGGAAAATCCGCAGGCGGCGGCGACCCGTTCCACCGTCAGGTCGGTGGCCTCCAGAAGCCGGGCCGCGTTCCGCAGCCGGGCCTCGCGCAGGGCCCGCATCGGCGGCGTTCCGGTCCGCTGGGTGAACAGATGCGCGAACCGGGACGGGGACAGCGCGACGCTCTCGGCGAGCGAGCGGACGCTGTGCGGGGCTCCGGGGTCGGCGGCGATCAGTTCCTCCGCACGGCGCACCCGTGTGTCGGCGTCCGGTCCGCGGGCGGGTGTCCGGGTACCGGAGACGGCCAGCAGGACGACCTCCTCCAGCGCGCACAGGGCCAGTTCCCGCGCCAGGCTGCCGTGGGCCACGGCCACCTGGTCCGGGCCGCCCGCCGCGTCCCCGGCCGGCCCGCGGGCGTCGAGGAACTCCGACTGGCCCGCGAGGAGGTCACACGAGTGCTGGCGGAGGTCGGTGAGGAGACAGGCGTGCCCGTCCACTGCCCGGTCGGCAC
>NZ_JBSGDB010000836.1:0-1993 GCF_053602155.1 Streptomyces sp. NPDC004561 | reverse complement strand
GATCCGTCCTCGAGCCCGCTCCCGCACAGGAATCGGTGCCTGTCGCGCGGTACTCCTGCCTGCACGGGGGCCCGGGTCATCACTCCGGCTCCGGCTGCTCCTCCTCCGACTGGGACGGTGCGGCGCTCTCGCCCTCGCTGAGGCCGAAGCGCCGGTGGAAGCGGCGCAACGGGGCCGGGGCCCACCAGGTGGCGCGGCCGGTGAGCCGCATGATGGCCGGGACCAGCAGGCTCCGGACCACCATCGCGTCCATCAGCACCGCGAGGGCGATACCGAGGCCCAGCATCTTGGTGTTGGTCACCCGGGAGGTGCCGATGGCGACCATCACCACCGCGAGGATGACCGCGGCCGCGGTGATCAGCCCGCCGGTGCGCTGGAGTCCGTGGCGCACGGCCGCGTCGTGGTCGCCCGTGCGGTCGTACTCCTCCTTGATGCGGGAGAGCAGGAACACGCCGTAGTCCATGGAGAGGCCGAAGGCCACGCAGAACATCAGGACGGGCAGGGTGGTCTCGATGGAGCCGGAGCTGGTGAAGCCGAGCGCGCCGGACAGATGGCCGTCCTGGAAGACCCACACCACCGCGCCGAACATCGCCGTCAGGCTGAGCGCGTTGAGCACCACGGCCTGCAGGGGTATCAGCACGCTGCCGGTGAGCAGGAAGACCAGCAGGAGGGTGACCACGGCGATGAACAGGGCCGCCCAGGGCAGGCCTTCGGCTATCGCGTGCTTGGTGTCGACCAGCACGGCGGCCGTGCCGGTCACCTTGGTGCCGAAGGGGGCGTGCAGGGCGCGCAGGTCGCCGACCAGGCGCTGGGCGGCGTCGTCCACGGCCTCGCCCCTCGGCTGGACGGTGAAGTACGCCGCGTCGCCCCTCACCAGCGGGCCGTCCACCCGGACCACCTCGTGCAGTTCGGCCACCCGCTGCTTGTAGGCGGCGTACTGGGCCTGGGTGGCCCTGCCCTCGGCGAGGACCTCCAGGCCGCCGCCGGGGCTGCCCGGGAAGTCCGCGCGCAGGTGCTGCTGCACCACGTGGGACTCGGCGGTCGAGGGGAGCTGACGGTCGTCCGCGGTGCCGAACTTCACGCCCATGAAGGGCAGTCCGAGGATCACCAGGAGGGCGGTGGTGCCGAGCGCGAAGAGCGGGGCGCGCCGCATCACCAGGCCGGCGGTGCGCGCCCAGGTGCCGCCCCCCTCCGGCTTCGGCCGCCGGCCGCGCCGGAACAGACGGCGCAGGTCGAGGGAGTTGACCCGGTGGCCGAGCAGCATCAGCGCCGCCGGGAGCAGGATCAGGGCGGCGGCGGCCGCGAGCAGGACCACGGCGATGCCGGCGTAGGCGAAGGACCGCAGGAAGTACTGCGGGAAGACCATCATGGCGGCCAGGGACACCGCGACCGTCAGGGCGGAGAAGAGCACCGTGCGGCCGGCCGTGCGCAACGTCGTGCCGATCGCGGTCAACGGCTCGGCGCCGGTGGCCAGTTCCTCGCGGTAGCGGCGGACGATGAAGAGCGCGTAGTCGATGGCGAGGCCGAGGCCGAGGGCCGTGGTGAGGTTCAGCGCGAAGACGGAGACGTCGGTGAAGGACGTCAGGCCGCGCAGCACGGCGTTCGTGCCGAGGATGGCGACGACGCCGATGCCCAGCGGGAGCAGGGCCGCGACCGCGCTGCCGAAGACCATCACGAGCAGCACGAGGGTGATCGGCAGGGCGATCATCTCGGCTCGGGTGAGGTCCTCCTTGATGATCGTCTGCATCTCGTGCCGTACCGCGACGATGCCGCCGACCTTCACCCGGACCGGGCCGTGCGCGCCCCGGTAGTGGGGGGCTATGCGGTCCAGGGTTCTGGCCATGGTGTTCTCGTCGCCGGTGATGCGGGCGGCGATCAGTGCCTCGTGGCCGTCCCCGGCGCGCAGGGCGGGCGCTCCGGTCCCCCAGTAGGAGCCGACGCCGGTGGTGTTGGGAGATCTGCCAGGCTCCAGCGCCGATCACGGCCAGCACGC
>NZ_JBSGDB010000835.1:0-1998 GCF_053602155.1 Streptomyces sp. NPDC004561 | reverse complement strand
GAACCTCCTCCAGCAGGTGCAGAACGACCTGGGCATCGCGTTCCTCTTCATCGCCCATGACCTGGCGGTGGTCCGGCACTTCTCGCAGCGGGTCGCGGTGATGTACCTCGGCAAGATCATCGAGGTGGGCGACCGCGAGTCCATCTACACCCGCCCGCGCCACCCCTACACCCACGCCCTGCTGTCCGCCGTCCCCGAGGTCAACCTCGCCGACGGTGACGCGGCCGCCCGTGAGCGCATCCGCCTGGCCGGGGACGTGCCGTCCCCCATCTCCCCGCCCTCCGGGTGCCGCTTCCGCACCCGCTGCTGGAAGGCCCAGGACAAGTGCGCGACCGAGGAGCCGCCGCTGATCCAGCTCTCCGGGAACCGCGACAGCCACCTGACGGCCTGCCACTTCCCGGAGGAGCCGACGATCGAGGGCCGGGACGAGGACATCGTCCTGGACCCGGCGCTGGCGGCGCTGGAGGACACCGGCACGGGTGAGGACTAGGACGACGGCTCCGGCACCGGCGAGGACCGGGGCCCGTCCGGCGGATCGCGTCCGCGGCGGGATCCCTAGCGCAGGCCCCCGCCGGCCGGCGTCGCCACGGTGACTATCTCCGGGCTGGCGGGGGTCAACGGCCCCCGCCCCCAGTCCCCGTACTGCTCCGCCACCGTCAGGCCGGCCTCCGTGAGGAAGCCCCGCAGCGCCTCGGTGTCCAGGAAGCGGAGCACACTGTGGCTGACCCGGGGGGCGGCCCAGCGGTCGCTGTCGAAGGTCTCGGTGAAGCGCACCCGCCCCCCGCTGAGCCCGTCGCCCCGGACCTCGTGCCACACCCGTACGGCGGTCCCGTCGGCGGCGGTGGCCTCGTGCACCCGCTCCGGCGTCCACCGCTCCCAGGCGCGGGCCGCCGGATTGCGGGTCTCGAACACGAACCGCCCCTCGGAGCCGAGGGCCGCGCGGACCGCGCGCAGACAGCCGCGGATCTCCTCGTCCCCGACCAGTTCCTGGAAGGCGTGCCCGGTCATCACGACGAGGTCGAACTCCGCCGCCCACCGGCGTACCCGGGTGTCCCCGAGCACCCACTCCACGTCCGGCCGGGCCCGCCGCGCCTGTACGAGCATGGCGGCGGCCGGATCGAGCCCCATCAGCCGGCCCGGATGCCCCTCGGCCCGGGCTCTGCGCAGCAACTGACCGGTGCCACAGCCGACATCCAGCACCGAGCGTGCCTCCCGCACCAGACCGAGGTAGAAGTCGTCACCCGGTCCCCAGGGATTCAGGCTGTCGTAGAGCCCGGCGAGCGAGAGATCAGCGAACGAGTGATCCACCACCGCGGCAGTCTGACATACGTTCCTGAACGGTGCGTCAGTTTCCCCGGCACTTCCCGAACTCTTGCCCGCCGAGAAGCCGTCGGGAGGGCCGCACCGCGTTCGGGGATCCGGACAGAGCGAAGGCCCGCGCCTTGGGGAGGCACGGGCCTTCGTCCCTGGATCGGACGTTCACGGGCTCGGGTCAATGGGCCGGAGAAGGTCCGTCCGCGAGGTACGGCTGACGGAAAAGGGGTGTGTCAGGCCGCGGCCTCGGGGTCCATGGGAAGACGGGGAGCCGGGATGACTTCCGTGGTCTCAGGATAGTGGCATGCGGTGAGGTGGCCGGGCTTGTTGCCGTCGGCCTGGACCAGCGGCGGGGCCTCGGTCGCGCACTTCTCCGTCGCCTTCCAGCAGCGGGTGCGGAAGCGGCAGCCGGAGGGCGGGTTGATGGGGGAGGGCACGTCGCCGACCAGGCGGATGCGCTCGCGCGGCTCCTCGTCCACCGTCGCCTCGGGCACGGCGGAGAGCAGGGCCCGGGTGTAGGGGTGGCGCGGGTTCTCGTACAGGTCCTCGCGGTCGGCTACCTCGACGATCTTGCCGAGGTACATCACCGCGACGCGCTGCGAGAAGTGCCGCACGATCGCGAGGTCGTGGGCGATGAACACGAAGGCGATGCCGAGTTCCCGCTGCACCTTCTGCAGCAGGTTG
>NZ_JBSGDB010000834.1:0-1999 GCF_053602155.1 Streptomyces sp. NPDC004561 | reverse complement strand
ACCTGCGTTCCGCGTAATTCGGGGGTTCTGGAGTCCCTACCGGGCTGAAGGTGCAGGTCAGTGGGCTGGAGGCTGGTGACGCGGGCGAATTCGCCTAGAGACGCGATTCTTCGGATTCGCCTGCGCTGAACTGGAGTTGCTCCGTAGGGTCTGGAGTCGTGTATGTGAAGACGACGAAGCGGGAGAACAAGTCCGGCACGGTCCGGTACCTGCACCTGGCCCACAACGAGTGGGATCCGGTGAAGGGCCGGGCGGTCCCGAAGGTCCTGTTCACGTTCGGCCGTGAGGACGACCTCGACCGGGACGCGGTGAAGCGCCTGGTCGCGTCTCTATCGAGGCTGCTGGAGCCGGGTGAGGCACTGGCGTCGACGGCGGCGGGTGACCTGGAGTTCGTCTCGTCGGTCCCGTTCGGCGGCACCTATGTCCTCGATCATCTCTGGCGGCGGCTGAGGATCGACAGGATCGTCGGGCAGGTCGGGCAGCCCAAACGGGGTCGGCGCCGGGACATGTCGGTGACCGAGCGGGTGCTGTTCTCCCTGGTTGCGAACCGGGCCCTGGCTCCGTCGTCCAAGCTGGCCGCCGCGGACTGGGTCACGCACGACGTGCATGTCGAGGGCCTGCCGGCCACCGACGACGACGCCTGCTACCGGGCGATGGACTGGCTCCACGAGGTGACCGACGACCTGGAGAAGCGGGTGTTCGACGAGGTCGCGAACCTCCTCAACCTCGAGGTCGACCTGCTGTTCTTCGACACCACCAGCACCTACTTCGAACTGGCGGAGGGCGACGAATCCGTCGCCCGCGACGACAGGGGCCGCCTCCTGACGGACGACCGCCCACCCACTGAAGAGGACGGCGAGCCCGCGGATCAGGCCGGGTTCCGCACCTTCGGCAAGTCGAAGGACTCCCGCGATGACCTGCCGCAGATCGTGATCGGGATGGCCGTCACGAGGGACGGGATCCCGGTCCGCGTCTGGTCCTGGCCCGGCAACACCGGTGACCAGAAGCTGATCCGGCAGGTCAAGGACGACATGCGGGACTGGACCCTCAGCAAGATCGTGTGGGTCACCGACCGGGGATTCTCCAGCGAACGCAACCGCCGCTACCTCCGCCAGGGCGACCATGCCTACATCGTCGGCGAGAAACTCCGCTCCGGCAGCCCGGAGGTGAAGGCCGCCCTGTCCCGCCAGGGCCGCTACGGCGAGATCGCCCAGAACATGCGGGTCAAGGAGGTGCGGATCTCCGAAACCGAACGGTTCGTGATCTGCCACAACCCCGAAGCCGCCACCCGTGACCAGCACATACGCGAACAGCTCGTCTCCCAGCTCACGGCCCTGATCGAAGACACCGACAAGCTCAGCGACTTCAAGCGTGGCGAGCTCCGCGGCAAGATCGCCGACAAGCCCGGCCTCAACCACTACCTCCGCACGACCCCGGCTGGCAAGCTCCGCATCGACACCGCGAAGATCAAGGCCGAGGAGAACCTCGACGGCAAGTACCTGCTGCGATGCTCCGACCCGGACCTGTCCGCGGAGGACATCGCGCTCGGCTACAAGCAGCTCCTCGAAGTCGAACGGGGCTGGCGGGACATGAAGCAGATCATCGACCTGCGGCCCGTCTATCACCGGCTCGAGGAACGCATACGCGCACACGTCGTCCTCTGCTGGCTCGCCCTCCTACTGATCCGCATCATCGAGACCACCGCCAACGCGACCTGGACGACCGTCCGCCGCAAGCTCGACCGGCTCCACCTCGGCACCTTCACCGGCCCTACCGGCCTGTTCCGCCAGGTCACTGCCCTCACCAAGCCCCAGACCGACCTGCTGGCCAAGCTCAACATCCCCGCACCGAAGCAGATCATCGCCCTCGAACCCGCACCCCGCTGACCAGCACGAACACCAGCGCCTAGAGAAACGCCTCTCAGGCGCCCTCACCCATGTCCGCGCAGGTCAGACCCCAGATTCGTGACTCTAGGACGCTGAATTACGCGGAACGCAGG
>NZ_JBSGDB010000833.1:0-2020 GCF_053602155.1 Streptomyces sp. NPDC004561 | reverse complement strand
GAAGCCGCGGCTCCGCGTCCGGCGCGGCGACGCGGACCAACCTCGGCACCCGGACCTCGTCGTCCGCGTGCACCGCGGCCTCCGGCTCGCCCGACGCGATCAGGCCGGGCAGCACCCGGGCAAGACCGGCGTCAGTACTGGCATCGCCATCGCCATCGCCATCGGCACCGGCACCGGCACCGGCACCGGCACCGGCAGCGGCAGCGGTGGAGGTCTCGACCAGCAGGATGCGGTCGGGGTTCTCGGTCTGCGCCGAGCGCACCAGTCCGCGGACCGCCGACTGGGCGAGGTCTCCCGTACGCGTCAACAGCACCAGGCGCGCCGGGCGTTCCTCGGCCAGCCACCACTGCACCAGTTCCAGCACGGCGTGGGTGACCTCACGGACCCGGGTGGCCAGGTCCGCGCCGGCCCCGGTCGGGCAGGGCACGACCACGGCATCGACCACGGCACCTGGACCGGCCACGGCTCCGGGACCGGTCACGGCTTCGGGATCGGCGACGGCCCCGGGACCGGCTTCGGTGTCCGCAGGCGAGTGAGCGGCCCGAAGAGCGGCGAGATCCCCGTACGTCTCGATCCTCATGCCGTCCGGCGCGGACGGCAGGCCGATCGGCGTCCACTCCAGGCCGTAGACCGAGTCGTCGCTGCCGGAACCGGCGCGCAACCGGTCGGCGGGCACCGGGCGCAGCGTCAGCGAGTCGATCTGCGCGACCGGCTCACCGGTGCCGTCGGCGAGCACCAGCGACACCGTGGAGGTGCCGGCGCGGGAGACCTTCACCCGCAGGCCTGAGGCTCCGGCCGCCGCCAGACGCACGCCGCTCCAGGCGAACGGCAGCAGCCCGTTCCCCGTCCCGGCCTCGGGCTCGACCGCGCCCAGCCAGACGGTGTGCAGCGCCGCGTCGAACAGCGCGGGGTGCAGGCCGTACGCGCCCGCGTCCGTCCGCTCCGCACCGGGCAGTTCCACCTCGGCGAAGAAGTCGTCCCCGCTCCGCCAAGCGGCGCGCAGCCCCTGGAAGACGGGCCCGTAGTCGAGCGCCATGCCGGCGAGGCGGTCGTAGAACCCGTCGGCGTCGACCGGCTCCGCACCCACGGGCGGCCACGCGGTGAGCGAGCCGTCCACGGGCCCTCCCTCGGCGACGGCCAGCGAGCCGGAGGCGTGCCGCACCCATGCCCGCTCGGAGTCGTCCTCGTGGGCGTACGCGTCCCCGTCGTCGACCCGCGAGTGCACGGTCAGCGGCCTGCGGCCCGAGCCGTCGTCGGCGCCGACCCGCACCTGCAGGGCGACGCCGCCGCGCTCGGGCACGAGCAGCGGTGTCTCCAGCGTCAGCTCCTCCAGCAGGTCGCAGCCCACGGCGTCGGCAGCGGTGATCGCCAGCTCGACGAACGCGGTTCCCGGCAGGAGCGCCACTCCGCTGACGGCGTGGTCCACCAGCCACGGGTGCGTGTGCGTCGAGAGCCGCCCGGTCAGCAGGTGTCCGTCGCCGTCGGCCAGCGGCACGGCGGCGCCGAGGAGCGGGTGACCGGCATCGCCCTGCCCCACCGCGCGCATGTCACCGGCGGAGGCGGGGGCGTCGAGCCAGTAGCGCTCGCGCTGGAAGGCGTAGGTGGGGAGGGCGACACGGCGAGCGCCGGGGAAGAAGGCGTGCCAGTCCACTTCCACGCCGCTTACGTGCAGTTGGGCGTACACGGTGGTGAGCGCCTGGGGTTCGGGGCGGTCGGCGCGGAGTACGGGGATGGTGACGACATCATCGACACAGCCCTGCGCCATGGCGCTGAGGACACCGCCCGGGCCGATCTCCACGAACGTCGTCACACCCAACTCGTGCAAGGTCCGCACGCCGTCGGCGAAACGGACCGCCTCACGCACGTGACGCACCCAGTACTCCGGGGTGTACGACTCCGCCAGACGGCCCGTGAGGTTCGAAACGACCGGAATCCGCGGCTCATTGAAGACCAGACCGCTGACGGACCGCGCGAACTCCTCCAACATCGGGTCCATCAACGGCGAATGGAACGCGTGGCT
>NZ_JBSGDB010000832.1:0-2023 GCF_053602155.1 Streptomyces sp. NPDC004561 | reverse complement strand
CGGCGATCTTCGCCTGCTCCGGAGTGACGACGTCCATGATCACGCCGCCCTTGAGCTGCTCGGCCATGCCACGCTTCACACGCGCGGTGCCGGTCAGTTCCTCGAGGGCCCAGGCTTCGTAGTCGACTGGCATGACTGCCTCCTGTTCCGGCCGCATTCGTGAACCGGCCTTCTGTCCGACCCCCAGCCTCCCGCCCCGCGTCCCTGGTCCACCGTCGTCCACCCGGGGGCCCTGGCGGAGGAACCGGCCCCCTCCGACCGGAGGACATCCCCGTACTGCTGCCGGCCGACCGCCGAGCCGGCGGCAGACCGCGCTCACGGACCTCGAGCACCCCGCGACGCCGGGATGATCCGAACGACACCCCCTAGCGGGCTCGGCCTCGGCGACGGTCCGGGGAAAGAGGTACGCGATCCGTTCCGGCGGGTCGGTTCCGCGGGGACCGCTCTGTGGCCTAGGGAGGTTCGGCCGGTGCGGGCCCGTACGCCAAAAAAGTTCGAGATTCCACCATTAGGCGGTTCGGCGCCGCTATAAACTCCACTGCACTTTGCTCGACACCAAAGGGGGGATTCCTTTGCGCGCACGTATCGCCACCTCAGCCATAGCCGTCGCCATCGCCGGCGTGTTCTTCAGCGCACCGGCCGCCTCGGCCGCGACGCTGCCGTCCACCAACACGGCCCACCACTGCGTCAGCCACACCACCGGTCTCTGCGGCTGGACGCACCACCAGAAGCCGAGAGACAAGTACGAGACGGCCAAGTGCTACGACGCGAGCGTTTCGTACTCGCGGCACTCGCAGGGCACCTGTTCTCACCACCACGGCGTCCACTACTGGTTCAAGTAGGCCGCACCAGCGGGGTCTCCTCCCCCTCGAACGGGAGAGGAGACCCCGCATTCCGTCGGCGCGGCTCAGCAGCCGCCGCAGTTGTAGTACAGGACGTCCCAGTGGCTTCCCTCGTCGGTGTAGACGTTGCCGGAAGCCGACGTCCACATCGGGTAACCGTCGCCTCTCAGGCCGGAGTAGCTGAACGTGTTCTTGATGTAGTTCCCGACGCAGGTGTACTTGCTGAGATCGAGCTTGTAGCCGTTCCAGTGGGAGTACGTGCCGGACGCGTGCCCGGCCTCGGTGCCGCCGGTGATGTTCAGGGCGCAGCCGCTGGCGCGCTTGAGGGTCTGGGCACCTTGGGCGGTGGCGAGGTTGAGCTGCTCGAACGAGGTACAGGTCGCGTTGTAGCGGTCCGAGCAGTTTCCGGAGGAGGACCAGGTGATGCCCACCGCGCGGAACATCTGGGTCGCGGTGGCCTGACTGATCTTGGTGACGGCGAAGGCGTCGGTGGCGGTGCCGAGGACCGCGACGCCGGGGGCGACGACGAGGGCGAGAGCGGTCAGTGCGGAGCGGACCTTCATGGGGAGCCTCCTGCGAATGGCCGTGCTTCTGACGGGGCGGCAGTGCAGGTGGTGCCACCAGATGATGCCAGAGCTCTACGCGCGTATGCCAGAGTGACGGCCGGGTCGCGGCCGCGTCGGACCTGCCGCGTACGCGGTACGTCCGCCATCACCGGGCGTGCCTGGCGGAGGCGCCCGAACTCCCCTGCGTCTCAGCCGCGTTGGCGGAGGTACGACTCCAGTTCCGCGGCCCCGGTCAGCATCGCCCGCCCGCGGGCGGACAGCCGGCCGTGCCAGTCGCGCAGTGCGGCCTCCAGCGGCTCCAGCCCGCCGGCCGCCCGCACCTGGGCGATCAGCGGTGAGATCTGCTCCAGCAGATAGCCGCCCCGCCTGAGCTGGTGGGCCAGCCGGGCGTCCCGTACGTCGGCCTCGTCGTAGACGCGGTACCCGGTCCGCGGGTCGCGGCGCGGGCGCACCAGCCCGGCGCTCTCCCATTTGCGCAGCGTCGCGGGCCGGATGCCGAGCCTCCCTGCCAGCGGTCCGATGAACGTGCCGCCGGACCCGGACAGCGCGTCGGGCCCGGACAACTGCGCCGCGGCAGGGCTGACCGTCACCCTGGTCGCGGCCGTCGAACGGGGC
>NZ_JBSGDB010000831.1:0-2024 GCF_053602155.1 Streptomyces sp. NPDC004561 | reverse complement strand
TTGGGGGGCGCCGGGGGGGGGCCGCAGCCGCTCGGCCACGTGGCGGCCCAGGTATCCGGTACCGCCAAGGACGAGAATGCGCATGCGGTACTCAGGCTCCCTTGAGCAGCAGGGACTTGCGGCTGGTGAACTCGGCGTTGGCCCGGTCGTAGTCGTCCGGGCGGCCGATGTCCAGCCAGTAGCCGTCGAACTCGTAGGCGTGCGGCGGGTTCTGCTCCCGCAGCAGGTCCAGGACGAGTTCGTCGAAGCCGAGCGGCAGCCCGGCCGTGTAGCCGTCGAGGGTGGCACGGCTGAGGCCGTAGACCCCCATGGAGACCCGGTAGTCCATGCTGGGTTTCTCGGTGAACGCGACGACCTTGCTGGCGTCGGTGGTGAGCACACCGAAGTCGATGTGCACCTTGCGGGCGTAGGTGGCGATGGTGAGCGGCGCGCCGGACTGCCGGTGCCGGACCAGCACCTCGGCGTAGTCGAGGTCGGTGAGCACGTCGCCGTTCATGACGAGGAACGTCTCGGGCAGCCGGTCGCGCAGGGTGAGCAGCGGGCCGAGGGTGCCCAGGGGGTTCTCCTCGGTGGCGTAGTCGACGGCCATGCCCCACTGGGAGCCGTCGCCGACGTAGGCGCGGATGATCTCGCCGAGGTGGCCGATGGCGATGGTGCAGCGGTTGAAGCCGGCCGCCGACAGCTGACGCAGCACGATCTCCAGGATGGCGTGCTGGTCGCCGATGGGGACGAGCGGTTTGGGCAGCGCGGTGGTGTAGGGCCGCAGCCGGACGCCCTTGCCTCCCGCCAGGATCACTGCGTGCATGGACTCCTCCTTCGTTGACACAAGGACAGGGGGACGTGCCGGACGGGTCAGATGTTGTAGATGCCGGTCTTGTAGCGGGCCAGGTTGGCCGGGTCGCGGAAGAAGTCCACGGTCTGGGCGAGGCCCTGCTCCAGCGTGTGCGCGGGCTGCCAGCCGGTGGCGGCGGCGAGCCGGCCCGCGTCGGCGACCAGCCGCATCACCTCGGAGTTGGCCGGCCGGACGCGCGCGGGGTCCGCGCGGACGTCGAGGGCGGTATCCATGACCTTGCCGATCAGGGCGACGAGGTCGCCGACCGAGATCTCGCCGCCCGTACCGGCGTTGAAGGTGCGGCCGACGACCTGCTCGGCGGGCGCGGCGCCGACCGCGAGGAACGCCTGCGCGGTGTCCTTGACGAAGGTGAAGTCGCGGGTGGGGCGCAGGTCGCCGAGGGTGATGGTCCGCTCCCCCGCCGCGACCTGGCCGATGACGGTGGGGATGACGGCACGCATCGACTGGCGCGGCCCGAAGGTGTTGAAGGGCCGCAGGGTCACCACCGGGGTGCCGAAGCTGGCGTGGTAGCTGTCGGCGAGCCGGTCCCCGCCGGCCTTCGAAGCGGCGTACGGGGACTGGGTGTTGATGGGGTGGTCCTCCGTGATCGGCACGGTCCGCGCGGTGCCGTAGGTCTCGCTGGTGGAGGTGTGCACCAGCCGGGGGGTGCCGAGGGCGCGCACCGCCTCCAGCACGTTGAGGGTGCCGGTGACGTTGGTCTCCACGTAGCTGTGCGGCGCCTGGTAGGAGTACGGGATCGCGATCAGCGCGGCCAGGTGGTAGGCGACGTCGGCGCCGTCGAGCAGGGCACGCACCGAGCCGGGGTCGCGGACGTCGCCGAGGACGATCTCGACCTGGTCGAGGACGTCCGGCGCGAGGGTCTCCAGCCAGCCGTAGGAGGAGAAGGAGTTGTACTGGGCCATGGCTCTGACCCGGTGGCCGGAGGCCACGAGGGCCTCGGTGAGGTGGGAGCCGATGAAGCCCTCGGCTCCGGTGACAACGGCGAGCGGTACGGAGGTCAACTGACGGATCCTTCCGATGGGTTGGTCTTGCTTGGGGACGTCATCAGGCGTGCCGGGCGGGCCGGCCCAGCAGCCGGAAGGTCCGGGTCAGCTCGCTGTACTGGCCCTCCTGCACGATCGGCTTGTTCTCGGTGTCGAGCGCGTTCGACTGGTGCTGCAGCGGCATCACG
>NZ_JBSGDB010000830.1:0-2032 GCF_053602155.1 Streptomyces sp. NPDC004561 | reverse complement strand
GTCGCCGACCTCGGGTCCACGAACGGTACGACGCTCGACGCGGCCCGCGTGGGCGACCGCGCGGTGCGGTTCCCCGCCGGGGCTCTCTTGAGGATCGGTGAGTCGGCGCTGCGGGTTACTCCGTCCGGGGGACCCGGGGCCCGGCTGAAGACGGTGGGGGACGGGGAAGGGTGCGTACGGGTTCCCGCCGGGGGTGGTGAGTCTTCGGAGGCGGGGGCCGCAGGAGCCTCCGGGGCCGGGGAGTCCCCGGATGCCGGGGCGTACTCGGACGCCGGTGGGGCGGGCGCGTCCTCCGGTGCTGCTGGGACGGCCCCGGGTCACGCCTACGACTCCGTCGGCTGGGGAGCCGCCGGCGGGGGTGCGGGGGCCCAGGAGCACCGGCGGCGGGAAGGCCCCACGGTGACGGGGCAGGGCTGGGCGCCGAGCATGGAGAGCCGTGGCACCGGCCCGGCCTCCGGTGGGGACACGCACGCGGGCCGCTTCGGCGCCGGTGGGCCCGGCGAAGGCGCACGGCGGCGCGGGATCGGCGCCTGGGCCCGGCGGCTGGCCGGCGGGCGCGGGGAGCAGCCGGAGGTCCCGGAGACGTTCGGCGGTACGGCCGCCCCGGCCAGCGCGGCTCCGACGGCCGGAGCGCCCCAGCGGCCGGACACCTGGCCCGATCCGGCCGCGCTGCTGCTGACGGCACTGGGCCCCGGACCCCGGCTGTGGGAGCGGGGGCCGGGACACCCGGAGGCGCTGACCGTACGGCTCGGCACCGCCGACCGGAGCGCGCCGAACGGCTCCGGCCTGCTGCCCGCCGTCCCGGTCACCGCGGCGCTGCGCGAGGCGGGCGCGCTGGGCCTCGCCGGCCCGCGTCCCCGGCTGTCCGGACTGGCCCGCGCCGTCGTGGCCCAGCTCGCCGCGCTGGACTCCCCCGATCTGCTGGAGATCGTGCTGATCAGCGCCGACCGTTCGCGTCCGGTGGAGGAGCGCGCGGCCGAGTGGTCCTGGCTGGGCTGGCTCCCGCACGTCCGGCCGGGCCACGGCCAGGACTGCCGTCTGCTGCTGGCCTTTGACCGGGAACAGGCGGCGGCCCGCGCAGAGGAACTCCTGCGCCGCGTGGAGGACCACGCGGCCACGGGCAGGACCGCCGCCCACCCCGCCTCGGCCCGCCCCCCGGCCCCCACTCCGAACGGCACCCCCGCGCACGGCACGCCCACCGGCACAGCGAGGATCCCCACCCAGCCCCCGGCCCCGACCGCACCCGGTCCCTACGGCCAAGCCGGGCCAGGCCCCCACACCCCCGACCAGGGCCGGCCCGCCCCCATACCCCCCGCCCCCGGCACGCCCTTCGCCGGGCCTCGGCAGGACCCGCCCTCCGGAGCCCTGGACGCCCCGGCCTTCGGCGCGCCCGCCGGAGCACCCGGCATCCACCCGGCCGCCCAAGCCACCGCGCCCGCCGCGCACCTGGCCGCCGGAGCCCGTCAGGCCCCCGCCGGCACGGCCCCGGGGGCGGCTCCCGTCCGGCGGCCCTCCTGGGCCCGGGACGACGCCGAGCCGGACGGGACCGGTGGGTTCGCGGGGCCGTACACGATCGTCGTGGTGGACGGCGATCCCGGTGGCGCGGCGCTGCGGGAGGCCGTGGCGCGGCTGGCCGTGGCCGGGCCGCGGGCCGGGATCCATGTGGTGTGCCTCGCCGAGACCGAGCCGGCCTCGCCCGCGTCCCCCGTGGCCCGGACGTACGAGGCCGCGTGCGCGGTGACGCCGACGTTCCGGCAGTGCGGTGCCGTGGCCCTGCTCAGCGGGGACGTCGCCTCCGCGCTGCAGCTGATGCGGGTGGCGCCGAGCGGCCCCGTGGGCGCCGGCACGGTCGCCGCGGTGGACGCGGTCTCCCCAGCCAGTACGTCCTTCGACCGGAACATCGCCGAGTCCACCGGCTACGTGCCCGACGCGCTGATGGCCGCCCCCCTCCTGCACGGCGACCGGATCCTCGGCGTCCTGGAGGTGCTCGACCCGTCCCCGCAGGCCCGCTCGGGCCTCCCGGAGCTCGACC
>NZ_JBSGDB010000829.1:0-2044 GCF_053602155.1 Streptomyces sp. NPDC004561 | reverse complement strand
CGGCGGCCGTCTCCACGGCGCCCAGGCCCTTGCCCTGCACGTCCCCGACGAGCAGCCGGGTGCCGTACGGGCCGGGCTGGATGTCGTAGAAGTCGTCGCCAACGGCGAGGAGGGGGAGCCGGGCTCCGTGAAGGACCGCTGGCTGCTGCGGCACCGGCCGCACGCGGTCCTGGACGGCCTCGGGCTGGCCGCGGCCGTCACCGGTGCCGTGCGCGGCTGCGTGTACCTCTCCGACGCCCCCGCCGAGCGGGCCGTACGCAAGGCGCTCGCCGAGCGCCCCGCCGACCTGCCCGTCGACGTCGTACAGACGGAGCACACCTATGTCGCGGGCGAGGAGACGGCCGTCGTACGGCGCATCGACGGAGGTCCGGCCCTGCCCGGCCCGAAACCCCCACGCCCGTTCGAAAGCGGCGTCGGCGGCGCTCCCACCCTCGTCGCCAACGTGGAGACGCTGGCCCGGATGGCGTTGATCCACTCGCGTCCCGACGCGGCGCACGCCGTCGCCGACGCCCACCTGGTGACCCTCTCGGCGTCCGGAAGGCGGGCGGGGGGCGTTCCTGCCGCCGGTGGCGTCAGCGCGCTGGTCGAGGTGCCCGCCGGCACGTACCTCAAGGACGTCGCCGGCCTGTGCGGGCACGGCGGGGCCGAGGCGGTCCTGCTGGGCGGCCTGTTCGGCGGCCTGCACGGCACGGGCTGGACGGACCTCCCGCTGGACCACGACGGCCTGAAGGCGGCCGGGGGAGCGCTCGGCTGCGGAGCGCTGCACTTCCTGCACCCCGAGGACTGCCCGGTCGCCGTGGCCACCGAGGCCGCCGCCTATCTCGCGGCACAGAGCGCCCGGCAGTGCGGAGTGTGCGTCTCCGGCACACGTGCGCTCGCCGGCACCCTCGGGGCGGTCGCGCGCGGCGACGCCGGCGACGACACGGCCGACAAGCTGCGCCGCTGGGCGCGGCAACTGCCCGGCCGCGGCGCCTGCGGACTGCTGGACGCCGCCGCCCGCGTCGTCGGCACCCTCCTCGTCCACTTCTCCGACCGGGTCGACGCCCACCGCAGCGCCGCCTGCCCCGCGTGCGCGGACCCGGCACCGGAGGACGGACGCCGCTTCACGGTGCCGGTGCCCTGACCCGCGCCCCCGCGCCCACCCCGCGTCCATCCGCACCGAGCCGCCACCCCGAAAGGACCGCCGCATGAAACTCCTGCTGGACTCCACCCGCTGCCAGGGCTACGGCCTGTGCCAGGAACCCGCCCCGGAACTGATCGACCTCGACGAGTGGGGCTACGCGCGGCTGCGCGCCACCGCAGTGCCCCAGGGAGGCGAGGCCGCCGCCGAGGCCGCCGTCGCCGCCTGCCCCAACTCCGCCCTGCGGCTGGTGAAGTGACATGGGACGCGACCTCTCCGCCCTCTTCGACCCCGTCTCCGTCGCCGTCGTCGGAGCCAGCGACGACCCGGCCAAGTACGGCCACGCCATCGCCGCCCAGGCCCTGCGCGCCGACCGCCGCCGCCCCGTCCACCTGGTCAACCGCCGCGGCGGCACGGTGCTCGGCCGGACCGCCGCCCCCAGCCTCGGCGCGCTCGGTGAACCCGTCGACCTCGTGGTGATCTCCGTGCCGGTGTCCGGCTTCGAGGACGCCGTCGACGAGGCCCTGGGCTGCGGGGCCCGCGCGATCGTCGCGATCACCGCCGGCTTCGCCGAGACCGGCGACGCCGGGCGGGCCCGCCAGCGCGCCGTCGCCGAACGCGTCCGCGCCGCGGGCGCCGTGATGGTCGGGCCGAACTGCCTGGGGCTGGCCGACAACACCACCGACCTCTTCCTCGCCTCCGACACCTTCGCGCCCGGCGAGGTGGCGCTGCTGAGCCAGAGCGGCAACCTCGCCCTCGAACTCCAGCTGCGCTTCCGCCCGCACGGCCTCGGCTTCTCCCGCTTCGTCTCCCTCGGAAACCAGGCCGACGTCACTACCTGCCACCCGCCGCGCCCGGCTTCTCCGCCGCCCTGCGCCCGGAGTCCGTCGCGCGGTACACCTTCCCCGGCGGCACCTATTGGGC
>NZ_JBSGDB010000828.1:0-2058 GCF_053602155.1 Streptomyces sp. NPDC004561 | reverse complement strand
ACGACCGTGCCGCCGCGTCGTGCTGCATACGGCGCGCGGTCCCCGTCATCCAGCCGGTACTGCCCCAAAAGATCAGCTTCCAGGGTGGCCCGCGCTCGGATGCAGGCGCAGGGCCTCGTCCAGTGAGTCCTTGACCGGCGCCAGCAGGGGCGGGGCGCGGTGTGCCCGCTTCACCGGCGCGTTCGTCGAGCGCATCATCTACGGTTCCCAGGGTCCTGGCGGCGCCGAAACCCTCGACATCGGGTACTTCATCCTGGCCCAGGTCTAGTCCACCGGCTGCGGGGTGGTCGATGCGCCGGTCACCCACGTGGGAGCGGATCGCGCGAGCCGAATACGCGCGATCCGCGATCACCGTGTCGGGACTGGTCCGCGACCGTCCGGGGCCCAGACGTTCGGGCGTGGGCGATGGGCCATGGAATTGCCTCCTTGACACCCTGGCGTGCAGGCCTTCGCGGGCCCTCGGGCCGGCTCTTCAGGGTCTGGCCGCTCCGCTCTACTCGTCCGTTAGGGCGCCCCGAACGGTGGGCATGTTGCCGTACTCGCCGACCCACCGGATGAACTTCCGACGCGCAGTCTCCCTGAAGTGCCACCAGTCGTGCTGGACCGGCCGGTCGGCGAGGGCCAGAAGCAAGTGGTAGCGGCCGGGGGGCTACTACAGGAGGCAAGAGGCGATCATTTGGTCGCGGCACGAGTCCTGCCAGCACAGGCCGAGCCTGGGGATCGTCCGCCGGCACGTGGCCATGGCCGGGGCGCCGCAGGCGGGGCCCGGGTACTGCCCGGGGGGTCGAAGTGGAAAGGGTCCACCCCCGCCCGGGCGACGACCACGACCCCGACCTGATCGCCGTCTCCCTGGTCCACCCCGACACCCCGCACGCCGCGGCCTACCTCCACGGCCACCAACTCGGCTACACCGGCAAGGGCCGGCTGCGCTGCGAGACAGACAAGATCTCCGGAGTGTGGCACCCGGCCCTGACCCCGTTCACCCACGCCGCGGCGAGCCTGCCCCTCCCCGACGACGTCGGCATGGACCCCGCCTCCTACGGCGTACACGTCGAAGCACGCCGCAGCGACAACACCGGCTTCACCCTGCTCCGCCTCGGTCCCCACACCCAGACCTGGCTCGCCTCCCGCGACGCAGACCGCATCAACACCGAACTGAAGGGCTGGGCGGCCACGTCATCCCCGGCTTCACCGTGACCACGAGAGCTACGCCGACCCGCACGGCGCCGACATCGCCGCGCTCCTGGCCGACGCCGTCGCGGGGGTGCCCGGAATATCGGCCCCGGAACCGGAATGTCGATCGATACCGAGCCCGTTGAGAGCCCCGTCCGGTTGCTGGCGAAGATGATTCCGACACCGTCCACGATCCTGGTCGGCAAGGCCGCATCAGTGTGCCGCGAATAGCGGAGCTGCGACCGTCCCATTGGATGCGGATCCGTCTCGTTGGACATGGCAAGCAATGACCAGCACCAGCAATTCCGCTTTCCCCGCTACTGGTCCATGGGTTTTACGGAACCACGGAAGAGTCGCTTTTTAAGAGCCCCCATTAGGTGATTCGGTTCGTCGAGAATCGGCCAACCATTGACTGAGTGGATCCGCCACCCATCTCGAGGGACTCTCTAGGTACATGGCCTCTGACCTGCATTTTGAGCGTGCCGTGCGTAGGACCAGGGTTGGCCGGATCTGGCCTATTCGGTCTCGGTTCCTACGGAGAAGATGCCTTCGTGGATCAGGACGGTGGGGGATTGATGCGGTGCCTCCGTATTCCACGAGAGACACCTCTGCGGCACACCGATTCGGCGTCACCCGGGCCACACTTCGGTTGAGTAAAGTTCTGGAAATGAACATCGTCGAGGTTGCCACAGGGCTCTGTTCGAGTATTACGTTGTCGCCTCCGGTGGAGTTCGATCCACCGTCCTGAGAGGGAACTTCAAGGGAAGGGGAAGACGTCATGAATTCCGTGGCGGGGCGAACTGACGCCGCTGGAGGACTTCCTGGGCGAGCTCGTCAGCGGCGCCGACAGCGCCGAGGTCACCGTCACGGGTGAGCGCAGGCCCC
>NZ_JBSGDB010000827.1:0-2076 GCF_053602155.1 Streptomyces sp. NPDC004561 | reverse complement strand
GTCGCCACCAAGGAGACCTACGTCGTCCCGGCGATCGGCACCAAGCGGTTCACCGTCGCGGCCGTCGACCTCGGCATCAAGGGCATGACCCCGCACCGGATGGCCGAGCGCGGCATCGAGGTCCACGTCCTGCCCGCCACGGCCACCGCGGAGGACGTCTACGCCGTCCAGGTCGGCGGACACCCGGCGGGCCGCCGCGCCGCGTTCCGCCACGAACTGGTCGAGCGCCTCGCGCAGGTCGCCGACGCCCTCGCCGGTGAGCGCGGACAGCGCGAGCACGGTCGCGCCCGGTTCGTCGTACTCGCCGAGCGCGACGCCGTCCTCGTCCAGCAGCCGCCGCAGGTCGTCCAGGACCTGGTCGGCGGCGTCGCCCGGCAGCCGGTCGATCTGGTTGAGGACGACGAACATGACCTCGGCGTGCCCGGACAGGGGCCGCAGATAGCGCTCGTGCAGGACCGCGTCGGCGTACTTCTCGGGGTCGACCACCCAGATCACCGCGTCGACCAGCTTCAGGATCCGGTCGACCTGTTCGCGGTGCTGCACGGCGGCGGAGTCGTGGTCGGGCAGGTCGATCAGGACCAGCCCGCGCAGGTGCGAGTCGCCCTCCGAGGTGTGCAGCGGACGGCGGCGCAGCCGGCCCGGGATGCCGAGCCGGTCGATGAGGCCGGCCGCGCCGTCGCTCCAGCTGCACGCGATGGGCGAGGCGGTGGTCGGACGCCGTACGCCGGTCTCCGAAATGGCCACTCCGGCGAGCGCGTTGAAGAGCTGCGACTTGCCGCTGCCGGTCGCGCCCGCGATGGCGACGACCGTGTGCCGGCCGGAGAGCCTGCGGCGGGCGGCCGCCTCGTCCAGGACGCGGCCCGCCTCGGCGAGGGTCTGGCTGTCCAGGCGGGTGCGGGAGAGGCCGACGAGTTCGCGCAGGGCCTCCAGACGGGAGCGTAGCGGGCCGTCGTAGGCCAGCGGGGCGGGGAGGTGGCCGCTCGGGCCACGGCTGGTGGTCTCCAGGGCGGAGGCGCGTTCGGCGGCGAGCGCGGCGGCGTTGGCCTCCGTGATCCGCCGGGCGATCAGCCCGTCGTCCCAGGCTTCGGAGGAGTCGGCCTCGGGGTCGTCCGTCGCATCCGGGGCGGGGCGGGGGTCCGCCGGCTCCGGTGCGGGGCGGGGGTTCGGCGACTTGGGCCGCGAGGGTCTGCCGGCGTCGGCGCTCGCCTCGGGAGCCTCGGACGTCGCGGCCGCCGTGGCCCTCGCGGGCCGATCCGGCGCCGCGTCCTGGCCCCTGCGTCCGTCCGAACCGCCGTCCCTGTCCTCATCCCCGTCCCGACCCCGGTCCATCCTCCCGTCCCTGTTCACGTTCTCGGCGCCGGTGTCCTCGCCACCCGCGTCATGGGCGTTTTCGTCGCCCACGCGCGCGTGCCGCTCGTCGACCGCCCTCTCCTCCGCGCCACCGCGGTGCGGCACGCCGGCCGTGCCTACGTGGCCGTCGTAGCCCCCGTCGCCCGTGTCGTCCTCTTCGTCCACGCGCGCGTGTCCGGTCCGGTCCTCGGCGCCGGAGTCCGTGGTGAAGCCGGCGGCCGTGGCGTCCGCCACGAGGCTCGGCTCCCGGCCGCCGGGAACGTCGTCACGCTTGCCGAGGTCGACGGCGTCCGTACCCGGGAAGGCACTGTCGTCCAGCGGACCGGTGCTGTTGCCGTCGTGCGGCATGTGACCGAGGTATTCGTTCCTGCCCTGCTGCATGTGAACGGTGTAGTCGTTTCTGCCGTGCTCCATACGCCCCATGTGGTCGGTGCGATCCGTGTGGTCCTGGTCAGTGACGGCGGTCATCGGTCACCTCTCCTTCTGCAGTACCGACAGCGCGGCGATGAGTTCGGCCTGAGGTTCGGGATGGACGTCGAGGGCGTCGAGCGGGGCGAGGCGCCGCTCGCGTTCGCGGAGCATGACGCGGTCCACGCGTTCGTTGAGCAGCCGCCCGGCCCGGTCGCGCAGGCGCAGCGCGCCATGGGCGCCGGCCCGTTCGGCGAGGCCCTCGCCCGCGTTGCTGCCCTCCAAGGGGTGCATGACCGTCACCAGCAGGGTGCGGCC
>NZ_JBSGDB010000826.1:0-2078 GCF_053602155.1 Streptomyces sp. NPDC004561 | reverse complement strand
ACTCGTCGGGCGCCGCGGCGCCGCCTTCCCCACCGGACGCAAGTGGCACGCCACCGCGGCGGGCTGCGGCGCCGCGGGAGCCGGGGCGGGGGCCGGGGTGGGCGCGGGAGCCGCCGGGGCGGCGAACGCGGGCGGGGCGAAGCCGGGGCCGGCGCCGGGCTGCGGCTGCTGCGGGGCGGCGGGCGCCTCCTCCTCCAGCACCTCGCCGCCGAAGCTCTTCAGCAGCGCCTCCAGGCCGCCGTCGAAGCCCTGTCCGACCGCGGCGAACCGCCAGCCGTCCTTGACGTAGAAGTCACCGAGCATCACGGCCCGCTCGGTGGAGAACTCCGAGCCGCTGAAGGAGTACCGGGCGACCTCCTCGCCGCCCGCGACGATCCGCAGGTATCCGGGGCCGATCTGGGCCATCTGTCCGGCGCCGTCGATGGTCGCCGTGAAGGACAGCTTGCGGATCTGCGACGGGATCCGGTCGAGCGTGACCCGGAACGACTCGGTGTCGCCCGCCTGGGCACCCAGCAGCTGGATGGACTCCTCCGGGGACTTCGGCTGGTTGAAGAAGACGAAGTACCGGTCGTCCGAGAGGTGCTCGTCGGCGTCCAGACCGAAGCAGCTGATGTCGAAGCTCAGTCCGGGGCCCGAGATCTGCACGCCTACGTACAGATCCGTGCCCGCCGTGAGGTCACTGATCCTGGCCTTGTGGCCGCGTTGGAATTCCCTGGCCATGCGATACGACCGTCCCCCATCCCGAATACGAGTGCGTCGCGCCAGGCTAACGGCAACGGCGGACAACCACCCCGGCCGGTCCAGGTCGGTACACACCCGGTACACAACCGCACCCGGCCGCTCACACGGGCCGGTCACTCACCCCGCGCACCGGGCACATGGGGCAGCCGCTCGGCGGCGACCACTCCTTCCAGGTAGCCGCGGGCCCGCTCGGTGCGCGGGTAGGCCTCCAGCAGCCTCCAGAAGTCCGCCCCGTGACCGGGCACCAGCAGATGCGCCAGCTCGTGACAGAGCACGTAGTCGATGACGTACTCCGGCATGCCCTGCAACCGGTGCGAGAGCCGGATGCTGCCTTCGGCCGGGGTGCACGAACCCCACCGGGTGTTCTGGTTGGTGACCCAGCGGACGGAGGCCGGCCGGGCCCGGCCGTCGAAGTACTGGGCCGACAGCCGCTCGGCGCGCCCGGCCAGCTCGGCGTCGCCGAGCACCCGCCTGCTCTCCTGGGCGGCGAGTTTGTCGAGCATGACGGTGACCCAGCGCTGCTCCTCCGCCTTCGACATCCGGGCGGGGATCAGTACGACGGTGCGATCGCCCTCGCGGTACGCGGAGACCGTCCGGCGGCGCCGGGCACTCCTGCGGACCTCGATCGCGCTCGCCCCCGAGCCGCTCGGCGGCAGGCTCGTCGTGCTGCGCTGTGGCTTTCCGGCGCGGTGCAGTGGGTCGGCGGGCACGCCCCGACGTTACCCGGTGGGCCCGGACAAAGTCCCGGCTCCAGGACGGTTCGATGTGGATCCCCCACCATGCGTTTGATTCGTACGACCCGTCCTTACATCCGTTTTGCGTCTTTTATTCTGATTGGCTCGTATGACAAACACCCCTACCTGTGGACAACTCTCGGCAGCCCGCCCACCGGCCGGGCATGCTGGCATGCGTCGGCGGAACACGACCGGTTCCGCCGGTGACCCAACGGCTACGGGGACCTTCATGCATCCGATGGTGAAACCCGCGCTGCGGCGCGGCTGGCGCGATCTCAACACTGTGCAGTTCGGCATGACCCCGGCGCACGCGCTGACGCTGGGACCGATGGACACCGCCACAGGCAGCTTCCTGGAACTGCTCAACGGCACCCGCGGACTCCCCCTGCTGCGCGAGGAGGGCGGCCGCATGGACCTGCCGGACGGCCATGTCGACGCACTGGTGGACCGCCTGGCCCGAGCGGGCCTCGTCGACGACGCGCGCGGCGGCGGACCGGCCGCGGACGCGCTGCGCGGAAAGGACGAGGTCCTGCAGCGGCTGCGCCCCGACCTCGCCTCGCTCTCCCTGACCACACCCGAGCCGGGCGGCCCGCTCGCCCTGCT
>NZ_JBSGDB010000825.1:0-2112 GCF_053602155.1 Streptomyces sp. NPDC004561 | reverse complement strand
CGCCGTCGAACCTCCCCCAGCCGCCGCTTGTAGAGCTTGCCGTTGGGGTCGCGGGGCATTTCGGCGATGAAGTCGACGCTCCTGGGCCGTTTGTAGCCGGCGAGCCGCTCCGCGCAGTGGCCGAGGAGGGCCGCGGCCAGGTCCGGGCCCGGCTCGTGCCCGGCGGCCGGCTCCACGACGGCCCTGACCTCCTCGCCCCAGTCGTCGTGCGGGATGCCGAAGGCGGCGGCGTCGGCGACGGCCGGGTGGGAGAGCAGGACGGACTCGATCTCAGCGGGGTAGATGTTGACGCCGCCGGAGATGATCATGTCGATCTTGCGGTCGCGGAGGAAGAGGTAGCCGTCCTCGTCCAGGTAGCCGAGGTCGCCGACGGTGAAGAAGTCGCCGATGCGGTTCTTGCGGGTCTTGGCCTCGTCCTTGTGGTAGGCGAAGCCGCCGGTGCTCATCTTCATGTAGACGGTGCCTAGTCGGCCGGGCGGCAGCCGGTCGCCGTCGTCGTCGAAGACCGCGAGTTCGCTGATCGGCCAGGCCCTGCCGACCGTGCCGGGCTTCTTCAGCCAGTCCTCGGCGGTGGCGAAGGCTCCTCCGCCCTCGCTGGCCGCGTAGTACTCCTCCACGCAGTGCCCCCACCAGTCGATCATGGCCCGCTTCACATGGTCCGGGCAGGGGGCGGCGCCGTGGATGGCGTGCCGCATGGAGGTCACGTCGTAGCGGCCCCGCACGTCGTCCGGGAGGGCCAGCAGGCGGTGGAACTGGGTCGGGACCATGTGGGTGTGGGTGCACCCGTGGGTGTCGATGAGCCGCAGCATCTCCTCGGGGGTCCACTTGTCCATCAGCACCAGGGGGTGGCCGATGTGCAGGGACGCGCCCGCGAACTGCAGGACGGCCGTGTGGTAGAGCGGCGAGCAGACGAGGTGGACGTTGCCGTCGAACGGCTTGATGCCGAAGATGCCGAGGAAGCCGCCGAGATAGGCCTCCTCGGGGGACCTGCCGGGCAGTGGGCGGCGGATGCCGCGCGGGCGTCCGGTCGTCCCCGAGGTGTAGTTCATGACCCAGCCAAGTTCCCGGCCAAAGGGCGCGGACTCCGGTTGCCCGTCCAGGAGTTGGTGGTAGGGCCGGAAGCCCTCGACGGCGCCGACCGCGTAGCGGTGGGTGGCCGGGAGGGCCGCCTCGTCGGCGGCGGCGCGCGCGGCGCCTGCGTAGCGCTCGTGGGCGATGAGCACCTTCGCGCCGGAGTCGGAGACGATCCAGGCGATCTCGGGGCCGACCAGATGGTGGTTGACCGGGACGAGGTAGAGGCCGGCCTGGGTGGCGGCCAGGTAGGCGGTGAGGAGTTCGACGCCGTTGGGCAGGACGACGGCGAAGACGTCGCCACGCTCCAGGCCGGCCGCGCGCAGCCCGTGGACCAGCCGGTTGGCGGCGGTGTGCAGACGTCCGGCCGTCCATGTCTCGCCGTCGGGGGCGATCAGGACCGTGCGGCCGGGGTCCTGGGCGGCCTGCGCCCAGAAGCCGGCAGGGGGTGTGTTCACGACTGGCCGCTCCTTCCGGCGATGCGGTTGATGCGGTCCACGGCCCGTTCGAAGCCGCGGGTGAGGTCGTCGAAGACCGCCTGGACGTCGCGTTCGCCGTTCATCCGGCCGACGATCTGGCCGACGGGGGTGCCGAGCAGCGGTTCGACCTCGTACTTCTGGATGCGGGAGAGCGCCTCGGCGACCAGCAGGCCCTGCAGGGGCATCGGGAGGGTGCCGGGGCCGGCCGGGTCGTCCCAGGCGTCGGTCCACTCGGTGCGCAGCTGGCGCGCCGGCTTCCCGGTCAGGGCGCGGGAGCGGACGGTGTCCCCGGAGCCGGCGGCGAGCAGTTTGCGGGTCAGGGCGGGCGAGTGCAGGTCGGCCTCGGTGGTGGTCAGCCAGAGGGAGCCCAGCCACACGCCCTGGGCGCCGAGCGCGAGGGCGGCCGCCACCTGCTGTCCGCTGCCGATGCCGCCGGCCGCCAGCACGGGGAGCGGGTGCACGGCGTCCACGACCTCGGGGGTGAGCACCATGGTGGCGATCTCGGGGCGGGGTGAGGCCGGCGAGGTAGCGGATGTGACCGATGCCGCGGGCGCCCATCTCC
>NZ_JBSGDB010000824.1:0-2130 GCF_053602155.1 Streptomyces sp. NPDC004561 | reverse complement strand
GTGGAAGCCAGCCGCTTCTTGGCGGCACCGGCCCCTGTCTCGCTCCACGCCGAAGCGGCGAGGAACTCGCCCGAGGCACCCGGCGGGCCGCGTCCGAGGACGGCGTGCTGGACGCGCTCGCCGAGGACGTCTGCCGTTTCGAGCAGCAGGCGTGCTCCAGCCCGCAGGTGGTCTATCTCGACACCGAGGACACCGAGGAGGCGTTCGCCTTCGCCGGGCGGTTCGCCGAGCGGCTGGCGAAGGTGTCCGGCGCGCGGCCGGCGCCGCTGCCCGGCCCGGCGGAGCAGGCGGAGATCACCACCGTGCAGCAGCTCGCCCGGCTCGAACAACACCTGGGTCTCACGCGTGTGTTCGCGGCCGAGGACGGTTCCTGGCGGGTCCTGGCCGACACCCGCTCCGGACTCGACGCCTCCCCGCTCCACCGCAGCGTCTGGGTCAAGCCGCTGCCCCGGCACGCGGTCACCGCGACCCTGCGGCCCATGCGCCGCTATCTGCAGACCGCGGCGATCGGAGGCGACCGCGCGGAGACGGCCGCCCTTTCCCGAGCGATGTTCGCCGCGGGTGTCACCCGGGTCACCCCGGTCGGCTCCATGCTGGACGGCTACGAGGGCGAACCCCACGACGGAGTCTACGCGTTGCAGCGCTACAGCCGCAGGGTGAGCGTGCGCGCGGCGGATCCGGAGTTCCGTACGGTCGCCTGTCTGGACGACCTGGTGTCGCCCCCGGTGCTGCCCCCCGCGCCGGAGGCGCCGCTGCTGGGCAAGGAGGGCGTGCAGCGGGCGCTCGCCGCCCTGGATCCGCGTCACGCGCACCTGTACTTCCGCAGCGGCGGCTCCACGGGCGCCCCCGCGCTGTCGGTGTTCACCTGCGACGACTACGACAACCAGATGCGCGCCGCGGCCGACGGACTGCTCGCCGCCGGCTTCGACCCGGCCCGCGACCGGGCGGCCAACCTGTTCTACTGCGGCGGGATGTACGGGAGCTTCATCAGCTTCTTCTCCATCCTGGAGCGGCTGAACGCCACCCAGCTCCCGATGGCCGCGGGCCCCGACCACGCCGCGGTCGCCGAGGCGCTGGTCGCCCACCGGGCGGACACCCTGTTCGGCATGCCGTCCTACCTGTGGCAGCTGTTGCACGCCGAGGCCGACCGGTTGCGTGCCTACGGCGGCATCCGGAAGGTGTTCTACGGCGGCGAGCACTTCACCGTCGAACAACGCCGCGTGCTCACCGACGAGTTCGGGGTGGAGGTGATCCGCTCCGCTGCGTACGGCAGTACCGACCTGGGCCCCCTGGGCTACCAGTGCGCGTCCTCCGACGGCTCGGTCCACCATGTGCTGACCGATCTGCACACGCTGGAGATCCTGGATCCACGCGAGGACCGGCCGGTGGCGCCGGGCGAGCCGGGCCGGCTGGTGTTCACCTCCCGGGCGCGGGCCGGGCAGCGGCTGGAGCGCTACGAGATCGGTGACCTGGGGCGGGCGGTGGAGGGCCCGTGCGCGTGCGGCAGCCATGTGCCCCGGCTGGAGCTGCTCGGGCGCTACGGCGACGTCGTCCGGGTGGGCACGTACTTCATCAACTACCGGCGCATCGTACGGGCGGCGCAGGAGCGGCTGGCCTACCACGGCGAGGTGCAGGTCGTGGTCGCCTCCGGCGCCGACCGGGAGCGGCTGACCGTCCGTCTCGACGAGCAGTACGCCGCCGACCCCGAAGCCGCCCGCGCGGCACTCGCCTCGGAGGTGGCGGAGCTGGCCTCGGCCGAGGCGGAGGGACTGCTGTCCCTCACCGTGCGGACCGTACGCAGGGAGGAGTTCGAGCGCACCCCGACCAGCGGCAAACTGCGCACGGTCATCGACCTGCGCCGACCGCGATAGGCCGTGGGCGGGGCGGCGGTGCGTCGCGTCGCCGCCTGGCTCGAAATCATCCGAACATTTTCCGCGCGTCCGGCATCACACCTTGAGAAGACCGAACCGTAAGCCGATGACCAAGGGGAGATCGCTCATCATGATCGAGCAGCACCAGGACCACATGCCTCAGGCCGCTACGGACGCCCGCTCCGACCGGCGCCGGCGCCCGCGCCTCGTGCGCGCGGCGCTCGCCGTGGCCACCGCCGCCGGGCTGGGCGTCGCCGGC
>NZ_JBSGDB010000823.1:0-2137 GCF_053602155.1 Streptomyces sp. NPDC004561 | reverse complement strand
GATCGAGAGGGTCGGGTATGCGTACGCCCCGCCACGGGCAGGTTCACGCAGAGGGGCCGGTACCGCCCCCTGGAGATGTGGCGGAACCGGCCCGTACGAGCGGTTGTCCTAGTCGCGTGCGGGCTCCACGGAGTCGACCGTGTCGGCCGTACGGTCGAACCGGCCGTCGAGCCTGGCGACCAGCCCGGTCACCTGACGGGCGATGTCCGGGGCGGTCAGCCCGATCTCGGCGAGCACCTCGGCGCGCGAGGCGTGGTCGAGGAAGCGCGGCGGGATGCCGAAGTCGCGCAGCGGCACGTCCACGCCCGCGTCGCGCAGGGCTTGGGCGATCGCGGAGCCGACACCGCCGG
Organism: Streptomyces sp. NPDC004561; assembly: GCF_053602155.1. Classification (NCBI taxonomy): domain Bacteria; kingdom Bacillati; phylum Actinomycetota; class Actinomycetes; order Kitasatosporales; family Streptomycetaceae; genus Streptomyces; species Streptomyces sp. NPDC004561. The sequence goes on along the minus strand of NZ_JBSGDB010000823.1, from coordinate 1,787 downwards.
CCCGGCTGTTGTCCTCGACGGTGACGACGACCCGGTGCCGCTCGGCGAGCGGTGCCATGGCCTCGTCGACGGGCTTGACCCAGCGGGGGTCGACCACGGTGGTGGAGATGCCCTGCCGGTCGAGCAGGCCGGCGATCTCCAGGCACATCGGCGCGAGGGCGCCCACGGAGACCAGCAGCACGTCCGGCTCGTCGGTGCCGGGCTCGCGCAGCACGTCCATGCCGCCGACGCGGCCCACGGCCGGTACGGCGGGGCCGACGGCGCCCTTGGAGAAGCGCACCACGGTCGGCGCGTCCTCGACGGCGACGGCCTCGCGCAGCTGGGCGCGCACCTGGTCGGCGTCCCTCGGCGCGGCCAGCCGGAGCCCCGGCACGACCTGCAGGATCGACATGTCCCACATGCCGTTGTGGGAGGCGCCGTCGGTGCCGGTGACACCGGCGCGGTCCAGCACGAACGTCACCCCGCACTTGTGCAGGGCCACGTCCATCAGGACCTGGTCGAAGGCGCGGTTGAGGAAGGTGGCGTACACCGCGAAGACGGGGTGCACCCCGGCGTGGGCGAGACCGGCCGCGGAGACGGCGCCGTGCTGCTCCGCGATCCCGACGTCGTACACCCGCTCGGGGAACCGCTTGGCGAACCTGTCCAGACCGACCGGCTGGAGCATGGCCGCCGTGATGGCGACGACGTCCTCCCGCTCCTCGCCGAGGCGGACCATCTCGTCACCGAAGACGGAGGTCCAGTCGGCGCCGGAGGAGGCGATCGGCAGACCGGTGTCCGGGTGGATCTTGCCGACGGCGTGGAACCGGTCGGCCTCGTCCTGGAGGGCGGGCTGGTAGCCGCGCCCCTTCTCGGTGAGGCAGTGCACGATCACCGGGCCGCCGAACCGCTTGGCGCGCGCCAGCGCCGACTCCAGGGCCTCGATGTCGTGGCCGTCGATCGGGCCGACGTACTTCAGGCCCAGGTCCTCGAACATGCCCTGCGGGGCGATGAAGTCCTTCAGCCCCTTCTTGGCGCCGTGCAGGGTCTCGTACAGCGGCTTGCCGACCACCGGGGTGCGCTCCAGCACCTCCTTGGTGCGGGCCAGGAAACGCTCGTAGCCGTCCGTGGTGCGCAGCGTCGCCAGGTGGTTGGCGAGCCCGCCGATGGTGGGCGCGTACGACCGCTCGTTGTCGTTGACGACGATGACCAGCGGGCGGTCCTTGGCGTCGGCGATGTTGTTGAGGGCCTCCCAGGCCATGCCGCCGGTCAGCGCGCCGTCACCGATGACGGCGACGACATGGCTGTCCCGCTTCAGCAGCTGGTTGGCCTTGGCGATGCCGTCGGCCCAGCCGAGCACCGTGGAGGCGTGGCTGTTCTCGATGACGTCGTGCTCGGACTCGGCCTGCGAGGGGTAGCCCGACAGGCCGCCCTTCATCTTCAGCCGGGAGAAGTCCTGCCGGCCGGTGAGCAGCTTGTGCACGTAGGACTGGTGGCCGGTGTCCCAGAGCACCTTGTCCCTGGGGGACTCGAAGACGCGGTGGAGGGCGATGGTGAGCTCGACCACGCCCAGGTTGGGACCCAGGTGGCCGCCGGTCTTGGAGACGGCGTCGACGAGGAAGGTCCGGATCTCCCCTGCCAGCTGGTCCAGCTCCTCCAGGCTGAGCCGGTCCAGATCGCGCGGTCCCCTGATGCGGGTCAGCAGCGGCACCCGTGCCTCCTTGCAGTAGAGCTGATCGAGCTTTGCCGGGCTCGCCCGAGTCTAATGTTCATGCTTTGCCCGACACGACAGCGCCCGGCGCCATTCGGGC
>NZ_JBSGDB010000822.1:0-2139 GCF_053602155.1 Streptomyces sp. NPDC004561 | reverse complement strand
GGTGTTCGACGGCAGGCAGGTCCAGGTGGTGGACGACCTGGCGGTACAGGAGCCGGGGCCGGGCGAGTGATCTCCGGGGGTGGCGAGGCGGCCGGGGGCCGCCACCGCAGCCTCGCGCGACCTGCGCATCCTCCGGGCCGTCCGCCCGTCCGCCCACGTTTGCGCAGGTAAAGGGGTTGTTGACAGTCGACGGCCGAGGGCCGGTAGGTTCGTCCGAGTCCACCACCGGACGCCCGACCGGGGAGCGTTCGCACAACTCGTCGCAGCGCCGCTGGGTCAGGGACGGTGTGCCGCACCGGGGCACCGTCGCTGGGAGCCAGGCTCAGCGCCCGCGCCGACGGGGAAGCGTTCCCGCCGGTCGGCCAGGTGTGACCCGGGTGGGGCCCGGGCTCAGTAGACAACGGCTTTCGGTCGATCCGCAGCCAGCGGGTCCCAGGTCGGCCCGAAGGGCGCCGGGCCCCCATCCGCCGCGGGACGAAGTCGTCCGAGGCACGCTCCGAGCGGTCGCGGAGGTCGAAACACGGCACGAACATGGCGAAAACGCGACGCGAAGATGCCGAAACGCGGATTCTTACCCCACTCTTGTGGAATCGACACCACCATACGAACGAGCTGTCGCGTCTTGCCAGGCGGCGGCCACTATGGTGGACGCCTGCGTACGACCAGAAGGGGCAGCAGTGAACGACGGCGACGGGACTCTCGAGGCCAAGGCTCAGGGGAGGCAGTTCGGTCCGCTCGGCACGGCCTTGGTGATCATTCCGACCTACAACGAGGCGGAGAACATCAAGACCATCGTCGGCCGGGTACGCAAGTCCGTCCCCGAGGCGCACGTGCTGATCGCGGACGACAACAGCCCGGACGGCACCGGCAAGCTCGCCGACGAGCTCGCGGCCGACGACGAGAACGTCCAGGTCATGCACCGCAAGGGCAAGGAGGGCCTGGGCGCCGCCTACCTCGCGGGCTTCCGCTGGGGCCTGGAGCACGGCTACGGCGTGCTGGTCGAGATGGACGCCGACGGCTCCCACCAGCCCGAGGAGCTGCCGCGGCTGCTGACCGCCCTCAAGAGCGCCGACCTGGTGCTCGGCTCCCGCTGGGTGCCCGGCGGCCGGGTGGTCAACTGGCCCAAGTCCCGCGAGTTCATCTCCCGGGGCGGCAGCCTGTACTCCCGCCTCGCCCTGGACCTGCCGCTGCGCGACATCACCGGCGGCTACCGCGCCTTCCGCCGCGAGACCCTCGAGGGCCTGGGCCTGGAGGAGGTCGCCTCGCAGGGCTACTGCTTCCAGGTCGACCTCGCCCGTCGCGCGGTCAAGGCCGGCTACCACGTGGTCGAGGTTCCGATCACCTTCGTGGAGCGCGAACTCGGCGACTCCAAGATGAGCAAGGACATCCTGGTCGAGGCGCTGTGGCGGGTCACCGCCTGGGGCGCGAGGGACCGGGTCGCCAAGCTCACCGGCAAGAACAAGCGGACCTCCTAGCGTTCCGCCGGCTCCGGTCGATCATCCCCTTATCCTGCACTGAGCCTCGGCCAGGCACACTGGGAGCATGACGACTGGCGCTACGACCTCTCCGTACACCGCCCGGCCCCGGCGTTCCCGGTTGCGCAGGTATCTGCCGCTGGGGATCGCCGTGTGGCTGGTGCTGGAGATCTGGCTGCTGACCCTGGTCGCGGGCGCGGCGGGAGGTCTCGCCGTGTTCCTGCTCCTCGTCGCGGGTCTCGTGGCCGGTTCCGTGGTCATCAAGCGGGCCGGCCGCCGCGCTTTCCAGAGCCTCAACGAGGCGCTGCAGCGAGGCGGTTCGCCGGAGCGCGGCGGCGGCAACGGCCTGATGATGCTCGGCGGCCTGCTGCTGATGATCCCCGGTCTCGTCTCCGACGTGGCGGGTCTGCTCCTGCTCGTCCCCCCGGTCCAGCGGGCCGTGAGCCGCTACGGCGAGAGCGCCCTGGACAGGCGGCTCCGCGGTGCTGCGCCGGGCAGCCTGGGCGACGCCTTCCAACAGGTCCGTATTCACCGTCCCGACGGCAAGGTGGTGCAGGGCGAGGTCATCCGGGAGGACCGTCCCGAGCCCGGCGAGCAGTGGCCGCCGCTGACTCCGCCTCGCCCACGGACACCCCCACGGCCACGGACTCCACCTCGGTCGCGC
>NZ_JBSGDB010000821.1:0-2179 GCF_053602155.1 Streptomyces sp. NPDC004561 | reverse complement strand
CCCAGGTCCCCATGCCCGCGTCGGCGGCCCAGCGCTCGTAGTCCATGGGGTTGCCGCGCTGGAAGATCATCCCGTTGATGCTGCTGGAGCCGCCGTCGGCCTGGGCCTGCCCCTGCAACTGCACACCGGGTTCGGCGACGCTGACGTACGGCTGCACCGGGCCGACCCCGCGCTGCTCACCGACTGGCTGCACCGGACCGCCGGCACGATCCCCGTCCTGCTGCTGCACTGCTGGCCCTACCAGCGCCAAGCCGCCTATCTGGCCGCGGTGTTCGAGCAGGTGTACCTGGACGTGGGGCTGGCCCTGCACTACACCGGCCCCACCCGCGCCCGTGCGGTGCTGGAGGAGGCGCTGGAGATCACCCCGTACCGCAAACTGCTGTACAGCTCCGACGCCTACGGCGTGGCCGAGTTCCACCACCTGGGTGCCCTGTGTTTCCGGCAGGGCCTCGGCGATCTGCTGCAGAGCCGCGTGGACGCCGACGAGCTGAGCCTGCCCGACGCACTGCGGATCGCGGCCTGGACGGGCCGCGACAACGCCCGCCGCCTCTACGGACCGCCCGTATCCGAACCTGTCCGTGATCCCAGCGGACGCCCCACCCGGAAAGTATGATCAAGCAATGTCTGACATGACCGAGACCACGCCCGGCTGGCTGACCACGGACGAGCTGGAGATGGCCAGGGCCCGGATGCCGATCCTGTACGTCGAGGCCGTGCCCGTGCGCGTGGACGACAGCGGCGAAGTCACCAGCATCGGACTGCTGCTGCGCATCGGCCCGGACGGAACGGTCAGCCGGACCCTGGTCTCCGGGCGGGTGCTGCACCACGAGCGGGTTCGCGACGCGCTGCTGCGCCACCTGGAGAAGGACCTCGGCCCGGTGGCCCTGCCCCGCGTTCCCGCCTCCCTCCAGCCGTTCACGGTCGCCGAGTACTTCCCGACGGCCGGTGTCACCCCGTACCACGACCCGCGCCAGCACGCGGTGTCCCTGGCCTACGTCGTACCGGTGACCGGCGACTGCCGCCCCCGGCAGGACGCGCTGGACCTGGTCTGGTTCAGCCCGCAGGAGGCGGCCTCCCCGGCCGTGCAGAGCGAGATGCCGGGCGGGCACGGAATGCTGCTGAAGCAGGCGCTCGCGCACGTGGGTGTGGCGCTCTGAGTCCGGCAGCCGGCCGACCGGCCTGTGTATCAGGTCGGTCGGGCCACTGACCAGGGATTTCCCTGAGGCTTTCAGGTTGCGTTCAGGTTCGTGGCGGCCTGTGGCAACACCTGCACCAGAAGCCCCAAAGCAATGGCAAAGGGGACTGGGGACGGGGCAGTTGGCCGTGCGAGGGTTCGACTCATGAGCACAGAGCACGTCCTCGACCACCGGCCGAGCGGTCACGCACGCGCGCGCATACGCGAGAGCGCGAACAAGGTGCCGGAGGTCACCGTCTACTTCTGGATCATCAAGGTCCTCACCACCGGCATGGGCGAGACAGCCTCCGACTTCCTGGCCCACCTGCTCGGCCCGATCCCCGCGGTCGGCCTCGGCGGCCTCGCCTTCGTCGCCTCGCTCGTGCTCCAGTTCGCCGTCCGCCGGTACGTGGCCTGGATCTACTGGACGGCGATCGTCATGGTCAGCGTGTTCGGCACGATGGCCGCGGACGTGCTCCACGTCGGCCTGGGTGTGCCGTACACCCTGTCCACCCCGCTCTTCATGATCGCCCTGGCGGCCGTCTTCGCCCTCTGGTACGCGAGCGAGCGGACCCTGTCCATCCACAGCATCCGCACCCGCCGCCGCGAGTGCTTCTACTGGGCGGCCGTCCTCGCCACCTTCGCCCTGGGCACCGCCGCGGGCGACCTCACCGCGACCGCCGGCCTGGGCTACCTCGGCTCGGCCGTCCTCTTCGCGGTCGCCATCGGCGTCCCGGCCGTCGCCCACCGCGTCGGCGCCCTCGGCCCGGTGACCGCCTTCTGGACCGCCTACGTGATCACCCGCCCGCTCGGCGCCTCCCTCGCCGACTGGATGGCCCTGCCGGGCAGACGCGGCGGCCTCGACTGGGGCCTCGGCCCGGTCACCCTGTCCTGGACCGTGGCGATCGTCGCCTTCGTGGCGTTCCTCGCGGTGTCCCGGCGGGACACCGAACCCGCCGTCTGACAACGCCCGGACGGCCCGGCACCGGGATTGCTCCCGGTGCC
>NZ_JBSGDB010000820.1:0-2179 GCF_053602155.1 Streptomyces sp. NPDC004561 | reverse complement strand
GAGCCTCAGGCGATCAACCCGCCTGGTTGTCGACCGGAACCCAAACGCCGGGACGAGACAGATCTACCAACGGATTACTGGCGCAGAACACTAGGAGGTGTCCGGTCGATCATGCGATCGCGTTGAATCGAGGGCCTGGAGCCTGGCCGAACGCCTCCTCGTAGGCTTCGGTTCATGGGCCTGTGGGACGTCTTGCCGGACAGTGAACGACAGCAGTGGATCTTCGATCCGTTCGTGAGCGTGGGTCCACTGCGGTTGGAATGACCTCCGACGAGGCGTCCGCTGCACTCGGTGGCGTCCCTGCGGCCGCGCGCCAGCATCACCCGCATTGGGACGTCGTGTGCCACACCTACTCCGACATGGGCCTGAAGCTCTACTTCGCAGCTGAGAGTTTGCGTGGAGTCTCGATCGATGCACGCCGGGGACCGCAAGTCCATGCGGATGAGGCGGCATTGGTCGGCCAGGTTCCCTCCGAACTGGAACAGTGGCTGTTCGCTCGTGCGGAAAGCCGGGAACCCTTCACGGAGCTCTTCTATCTGCCTGGCGCGGAGCCCGGATCGCTGACTCTTGGGGTGGCGCTCTGCGTGCAGCGAGCCGGCGATCATTTGCTCACGCGCCCCGTCTTCCTGGCCGCCGATGTCATGGATGACGTCTATCACCGGCTGCCGAAGGAAGCCTGGGCCATCTTCTGATCCGGGACGGCGGTGCACGAACACCCGTCCGGCGATCAGGCACGAAGCCAGATGATCAAGGCTGCGGCAGTGACGGTACCGAGGAAGACGTAGCCGCGTTTGTCATAGCGGGTAGCCACGGCCCGCGAGTTCTTCAGCTTATTGATGGCGCGTTCGACGGTGTTGCGCTTCTTGTACCGGTCCTCGTCGAAGCCTGGTGGCCGTCCACCGCGTGAGCCCTTGCGCAGGCGGGTGGCCTGGCTGTCCGCCTTCTCCGGGATCGTGTGCCGGATCCCCCGGCGCCGAAGGTACTGACGGCAGGGGCCGTTGCTATAGGCCTTATCGGCCGCGACGCTGCCCGGCTTCTTGCGGGACCTGCCCGGCCCGAGGCGGGGAATCCGGATCTTCTCCAGTACCGACACGAACTGGGTGCAGTCCGCGCGTTGGCCGGGGGTGACGATCAGGGACAACGGTCGGCAGCGCCCGTCGGCGCTCAGGTGGATCTTGCTGGTGAAGCCGCCCCGCGAGCGGCCCAGGCCCTCGCCTCCTGCACCACCTCCACCAGGCGGCCGACCAGGCTTTGCCACACGGTCTCGGCCTGGTGTTCTGTCACCTCGTCCCCCTTTGAAGCGGCGGGCGCGGGAGGGGGATCGGTGCGGGCGCCGGCGGCATGATGGTGCGCGCGCACGCTCGTGGAGTCGACCGAGATGTCCCAGTCGATGTCGTCACCGCGTCCGCCGCGGCCTGGACCTGCTGCAGAAGGCGTTCCCAGGTGCCGTCGCCGGACCATAGCCGGTGACGTTCATAGACCGTTTTCCACGGACCGAACCGCTCCGGTAGATCTCGCCACTGCACCCCAGTCCGTACCCGGTGCAAGATCCCGTCGATCACCTGCCGGTGGTCACGCCACCTGCCGCACCGACCGTTGCCCACCGGCAGGAACGGCCGCAGCCGTTCCCACTCGGCATCCGAAAGATCACCACGCTCACCCCGCCCCATGATGGGGCCAACGATGTGAACTCGGCGGGGTCACATGATCGACCGGACAGCTCCTAGCTCCTGGCGCTGCAGATGGATGGCGGCGGCGCTGTCTCCGGGCGGGCGGAAGCGGACCCGGAGCTGGCGTTCGTCCTGCTGCGGCTTGCCGAGGACATCGTCTGGCCCGTCACGGCCGTGGACGGGTAGGCCGACCCGTGCGCGGACTCCTTCGCGCTGGACGAGGTCGGAGGCGTGCTGCTGTCCACGCTGCGGGAGTGGGCGCGGGACTCCCCCACCACGGCGGTGGTGGGCATCGCCCGCAGCATCATCCGGTTCACGGTGAACGTCATCCCGGACCCCGACCACCTGGACACCGCTGAACCGGGAGTGGGTGGACATCGCCAACTCCACTCGGCGGGCGGTGAATGACCCTCTCCGACGCCGACGGCCACACCTACACCTTCCACCACGTCTGGCTTGCCGGCCGGGCCACCGTCCGCGTCCACACCGGCTACGGCCGCGACACCCGC
>NZ_JBSGDB010000819.1:0-2194 GCF_053602155.1 Streptomyces sp. NPDC004561 | reverse complement strand
GTGCGTGGCGGCTGTCCTTCTTGAACATGCCCGTCGAACCCAATGCCACGGCGTAGTTCGAGGCCGCCGATTGCGCTCCCTGGTCGCTGTGGGCGTGGAGCGGTCGGACGACGGCGAGCTGCGAGCAGTCGACGAGGAACGGCAGCTCTCCGACGGGATGTTCATGGCGGGCGAGGTCGCCGTGCTGCGCTCGTCGCCCACCACCCTCGCCGCCCTGCACCGCTCGGTGACCGACGGCGCCGCCGACTTCCTCGCGGCGCGCACCCTGCGGCTCGCCCCCCGCCCCACCACCGAACCGGAGCCGCCCGCACCGCTCGACATCGCGATCGTCGGCATGGCCTGCATGTTCCCGCAGGCCCCCGACCTCGCCACCTTCTGGGCGAACATCGTCGCCGGACGCGACGCCGTCACCGAGGTGCCCGCCGACCGCTGGGACCCCGCCGTGCATCACACCGCGGGCAGTACGGCCTCCAAATGGGGCGGCTTCCTGCCCGCCATCCCCTTCGACCCGCTGCGCTACGGCATCCCGCCCGCCTCCCTCGGCAGCATCGAACCCGTCCAGCTGCTGTCCCTGGAAGCGGCGCGCCGGGCGCTGGAGGACGCCGGATACGGCGAGGGCGGAAGGGAGTTCGACCGCTCGCGCACCGCCGTCGTCTTCGGCGCCGAGGCGGGCAGCGACCTGTCCAACGCCGTCACCCTGCGCGCCGTGCTCCCGTCGTACTACGGCGCCGTGCCCGAAGGACTGGACGGGCAACTGCCCCGGCTGACCGAGGACTCCTTCCCCGGCATGCTCGCCAACGTCATCTCCGGCCGGATCGCCAACCGCCTCGACCTCGGCGGCGCCAACTACACCGTCGACGCCGCGTGCGCCTCCTCCCTCGCCGCCCTCGACGTGGCCTGCAAGGAACTCCTCTCCGGCACCAGCGACGTTGTCCTGTGCGGCGGCGCCGACCTGCACAACGGCATCAACGACTACGTCCTGTTCTCCTCCGTCCACGCGCTCTCCCCGACCGGACGCTCCCGGGCCTTCGACTCCGGGGCCGACGGCATCGCCCTCGGTGAGGGCGTGGCCTGCCTGGTCCTCAAACGGCTCGCGGACGCCGAACGCGCCGGCGACCGCGTCTACGGCGTGGTCAAGGGCCTCGGCTCCGCCAGCGACGGCCGCTCCCTCGGCCTGACCGCGCCCCGTCCCGAAGGCCAGCGGGCCGCGCTGCGGCGCGCCTACCGCAACGCCGGGGTCTCACCCGCCCAGGTGAGCCTCGTCGAGGCGCACGGCACCGGCACCGTCGTCGGCGACCGCACCGAACTGGCCGTACTCGGCGAGGTGTTCACCGAGGCGGGCGCCCGGGCCGGCGGCTGCGCGCTCGGCTCGGTCAAGTCGCAGATCGGGCACACCAAGTGCGCCGCCGGACTGGCCGGCCTGATCAAGACGACCCTCGCGCTGTACACCGGGGTCACACCGCCCACCCTGCACCTGGAACGGCCCAACCCCGCCTGGACCGAGGACGGCAGCCCGTTCGCCTTCCACCGCCGCGCCCGGCCCTGGACGGCACCGGCCGCGGAACGCTTCGCCGGGGTCAGCGCGTTCGGCTTCGGCGGCACCAACTTCCACGCCGTGCTCGCGGCCCACGGCGACGCCGTACCGCCCCGCCAGAGCCTGGACGCCTGGCCCGCCGAACTGTTCCTGTTCCGGGGCCGGGACACGGCGGCGGCCCACCGGGAGGCGGCGGAGATCCTGCGGGCCGCCGAGACCGAAGGACACCCCTGGCGCCTGCGCGACCTCGCCCTCGCCGCGGCCCGCCGCGCCGACACCTCGCACGAACCGGTACGGGCGGCGGTCGTGGCCCGCGACGTCGGGGAACTGACCGGGCAGTTGCGGCGCGTTCTCGCCGGGGAGCACGATCCGGCCGCCGGGATCCACCTAGAGGACCCGGTGGACGGCAGGGTGGCCTTCCTCTTCCCGGGCCAGGGCAGTCAGCGGACCGGCATGCTCGCCGGCCTCCTGGTCGCCCTGCCCGAGCTGCGCCACTATCTGCACCCGGCCCACGCCGACGTCGTCCACCCGCCGGCCGCCTTCGACGACACCGCCCGCGAGCGCCGCCGGGCCGCGCTCACCGACACCCGGGCCGCCCAGCCCGCCCTCGGCAGCACGGGCCTCGCCGCCCACGCCTTCCTCACCGCCGCGGGCGTCCAC
>NZ_JBSGDB010000818.1:0-2194 GCF_053602155.1 Streptomyces sp. NPDC004561 | reverse complement strand
GCCCGCGAGGCCCTGGCGGCGTACGACGGTCCGCCGAACCCGGAGTGCGGGGTGGCCGGCGGGCCGGGTCCGGGGCAGGACGAGAGGCAGGAGCCAGCGCTTTGAACGAGTCTCGGGTGTCCGGTGCGGGGCAGATGACGGTGGCCGCCGCCTTCGCGGGGATGAGAAGAGTGGCGCCCGTGATGTTCAGAGCCGGCTGCCCGGACTGCCGGGGCCGTTTCGAGCTGGCCGCGAGCGCGCTGCGACTCGCCATCGGCGCCAGCAGCCGGACGACGTTCTACTCCTTCACCTGCCCCGACTGCGGTTGCGCGGTCCGCAAGCCGGCCGGGGAGCGCGTCATCGAGCTGCTCACCGGCGGCGGGGTCAGGACGCTGCGGCTGCATTCCACGGTGTAGGCGGCTGCGGCGCGGTCCGGGCGACGGTCTAGTCTCGACGTCATGTTCTGGCCGATGTTCGCGGTAGCCATGGGTTTCCTGGGTCTCGCCGTCCTGGGGGTGCTCGCCGTCCGGGTCTTCCTGGAGGCGCGGCGCCTCGGGCAGCAGGTCGCGGACTCCGCGCGCCGAATCAACCGCGCGGCCGAGGATCTGGAGCGGGCCGCCGTCAGCGCGGCGCACGCCGTGGACACGCTGTGATTGCCGCGGGCCATGCGGTTTGGGTCACTTCGCCCTGTCACGTTGTCGGTCCGGGCAGGTACGCTGCTGGTCGCGGCCCGGAGTACGAGGCGCGGTCCGCAGAGGAAGCGGAAGTAGGCGCGGGGATTGTTCTACGTTCACCCCCGGGCGTTACGATCGCTGCCAGCACGATGGTCAGACACTTGTCCGACCGGTCGGACATGCCCTGCCGCCCCGCCTCAGTGAGAAGGTGAAGACTTATGTTCCGCAACGCACTTGAGCCGTGGCACCTGGTGCTTCTGGTTCTGGTGATCGTCCTCGTGTTCGGCTCCAAGAAGCTGCCGGACATGGCGCGCTCGCTCGGCAAGTCCGCTCGCATCCTGAAGAGCGAGGCCAAGGCGATGAAGGACGACGGCGGCAAGCAGTCGACCACCCCTGCCCAGCCCGCGGAGGACCAGAGCACCGCTCAGCGCACGATCCAGGCTTCGCCCGGCGACGTGACCAGCTCCCGCCCGGTCAACGAGCCGACCGACTCCACCCAGCGCTGACGCGAGGACCGGCGCACCCGGTCCGCTGCACGAGATGAGGATGTGGGTTGCCCAAGTCTTCCCGCAAGCAGGAGAGCGATCCCGAGGGGCGTATGCCGCTCGCGGATCACTTGCGTGAGCTGCGCAACCGGCTCGCAAAGGGTGTCCTTGCGATCACCGTCGTGGCGGTGATCTCGGCCTTCTTCTACAAGGACATCATCAACTTCATCACCCATCCGGTGCTTCAGTCGGTCGGCTGCGGGCAGTCCTTCGGGGAGCTGGCCAAGACCAAGAACGCCCACTGTGCGCACATCACGGTCAACGGCCTGCTGGCGCCGTTCACCCTCGCCCTGAAGACCGCGCTGACGGCCGGCGTGGTGCTGGCGTCGCCGGTCTGGCTCTACCAGCTGTGGGCGTTCGTCGCGCCGGGCCTGCACCGGCACGAGAAGAAGTACGCCTACGCCTTCGTCGGTTTCGGCTTCCCGCTCTTCCTGGTCGGCGGCTACCTCGCCTTCCACGTGCTGCCCGTGACGGCGAAGTTCCTGGTCGACCTCACGCCGGGTGGCGCGGAGAACCTGCTTCCGCTGGACGAGCTCCTCGACCTGGTCACGCGCATGGTCGTCGTGTTCGGCCTCGCCTTCGAGATGCCGTTGCTGCTGGTGATGCTCAACCTGACCGGCATCCTGTCCGGCCAGCGGATGCTCGGCTGGTGGCGCGGCATGATCGTCGGCATCGCCGCCTTCGCGGCCGTGGCCACACCGAGCCCCGACCCCGGGACGATGCTGGCGCTGGCGGCGCCGATCTGGGGACTGTTCTTCATCGCCGTGGCCGTCGCGCTGCTCAACGACCGGCGCAGGGCCCGCCGCGCGGCCGAGGGACCCGGCGACGACGAGGCCTCCGAGCTGGACCTCACGCCCGAGGAGATCGGCGAGGTGGAGGCCGTGAGCGCGAGCCGCGCCCCCGAGCTGCCCGGCGCCACCGACCGCGTCAACGGCTACGACGACGTGACCTGACCGTCCGCGGCCGGCGAGCCGCCGTGCGATGCCCCCGCCCCGG
>NZ_JBSGDB010000817.1:0-2208 GCF_053602155.1 Streptomyces sp. NPDC004561 | reverse complement strand
GGCCGCACTGGCCGCGCCCGCGCCCGCCGGTGACGACGCCCTGGAGGGCAGCCGGTGACCGCCCGCAAGTCCCGGAAAGGGCTGCCCGTCTGGAGCGGGCAGCCCTATCCATTGGGCGCCGCGTTCGACGGACAGGGCGCCAACTTCGCCCTGTTCAGCGAGGTCGCCGAGCGTGTCGACCTGATCCTCGTCGACGAGGCCGGCACCGAGAGCCCGGTCCGGCTGCACGAGGTCGACGGATTCGTGTGGCACGGCTATCTGCCCGGCATCGCTCCCGGCCAGCGCTACGGCTACCGGGTGCACGGCCCCTGGCAGCCCGCGCTCGGCCACCGGTGCAACCCGGCGAAGCTGCTGCTCGACCCGTACGCCCGCGCCGTGGACGGCCAGATCGACAACCACGCCTCGCTGTACGAGCGCGCCCCCGACGGGCCCGCCCCGGCCGACAGCGCCGGCCACTCCATGCTCGGCGTGGTCACCGACCCGTACTTCGACTGGGGCGACGACCGGCCGCCGCGGACGCCGTACTCGGACTCGGTCGTCTACGAGGCCCATGTGCGCGGCCTGACCCGCCGTCACCCCGATGTCCCCGAACGGCTGCGCGGCACCTACGCGGGTCTCGCGCACCCCGCGGTGATCGAGCACCTGACCTCGCTCGGGGTGACCGCGGTGGAGCTGATGCCGGTGCACCAGTTCGTCCAGGACGGCGTGCTGCAGGACCGCGGCCTGTCCAACTACTGGGGCTACAACACCATCGGCTTCTTCGCCCCGCACAACGCCTACGCCGCCTTCGGCACCCGCGGCCAGCAGGTCGACGAGTTCAAGGCCATGGTGAAGGCGCTGCACGCGGCCGGCCTCGAAGTCATCCTCGACGTGGTCTACAACCACACCGCCGAGGGCAACCAGATGGGCCCCACGCTGTCGTTCCGGGGCATCGACAACGCCTCCTACTACCGGCTGGTCGACGGCGACTGGGCGCACTACTACGACACCACCGGCACCGGCAACAGCCTGCTGATGCGCCACCCCTACGTCCTCCAGCTCATCATGGACTCGCTGCGGTACTGGGTCACCGAGATGCGGGTCGACGGCTTCCGGTTCGACCTGGCAGCCACGCTGGCCCGGCAGTTCCACGAGGTGGACCGCCTCTCGGCGTTCTTCGACCTGATCCAGCAGGACCCGGTGATCAGCCGCGTCAAGCTCATCGCCGAACCCTGGGACGTGGGGGAGGGCGGCTACCAGGTCGGCAACTTCCCGCCGCTGTGGTCGGAGTGGAACGGCAGGTACCGGGACGCCGTACGGGACTTCTGGCGCGCGGAGCCCGGCTCGCTCGGCGAGTTCGCCTCCCGGCTGACCGGCTCCTCCGACCTGTACCAGCACAGCAGGCGCCGGCCGCGCGCGAGCGTCAACTTCGTGACCGCGCACGACGGTTTCACCCTGCGCGACCTGGTGTCGTACAACGACAAGCACAACGAGGCCAACGGTGAGGACAACCGGGACGGAGAGAGCCACAACCGGTCCTGGAACTGCGGGGCGGAGGGGGGGAGCGACGACCCGGCCGTCCTCGAACTGCGCGGCCGCCAGCAGCACAACCTGCTCGCCACGCTGCTGCTGTCGCAGGGCATCCCGATGCTCTGCCACGGCGACGAGTTCGGCCGCACCCAGCGCGGCAACAACAACGCCTACTGCCAGGACAACGAGATCTCCTGGGTCGACTGGAGGCTGACCGACGAGCAGTCGAGCCTCGTGGACTTCACCCGGCATCTGATCGCGCTGCGCGCCGCGCATCCCGTGCTGCGCCGCCGGCGCTTCTTCCGCGGCGAGACCGCGACCAACGCCAGGCAGCCGGTGCCCGACCTGATGTGGTTCAGGCCCGACGCCCGCGAGATGACCGGCCGGGACTGGCAGCGCGGTGACGCCCACTCCGTCGGGGTGTTCCTCAACGGCGACGCCATCGCCGAGCGCGACTCCTACGGACGGCGGCTGGTCGACGACTCCTTCCTGCTGCTTCTGAACGGCTACTGGGAACCCGTCGACTTCCGCCTGCCCGACGCCTCCTTCGGAGAGCGCTGGACCACTCTGATCGACACCGCCGACCCCGACGGCATCCCGGACGAACGCGAACGCAAGGCCGGCACCCGGCTCGCCGTGGAGGCCCGCAGCCTCGTCCTGCTGACGCGCCCGTCGCGCGTCGCGAGCTAGGGCGGGCGC
>NZ_JBSGDB010000816.1:0-2218 GCF_053602155.1 Streptomyces sp. NPDC004561 | reverse complement strand
ACGACCGGAGCGCCGGGGCCAAGAGCGTGGCCGGAGCCCCGGACAAGGTGTCCGGGGACGGCGGACGGCCCTCCGACCCGGAGCTGGACCTGGCCGAGGCGGCTCGCGTGGCCCGCAGCACCCACGGCGCGGGGGCTCCAGCCCCGGGCGGTCCCTCCGACCGCGGGCCGTCGGCACCGCCCCGGGACGACGCCCGCCGAGGCGGGGCCGGCGGCGGGCTGCCGCTCGGCGACGTGCGCCAGGAGTGCCGGGGGCTGGCCCGGGCCGCGGTGCGGCTGGACGCGCCCGAACTGGAGAGCCGGCTGCTGGACGCGGTCCGGGAGCACGGGCTGACCACGGCGTGGGAGGAGGTGATGGTGCCGACGCTGCGCGCGGTGGGCCGCAAGTGGGAGTCCTCCGGCGACCGTTACGTGGAGGTGGAGCACCTGCTGTCCTGGCAGATCTCCACCGCCCTGCGCCGTGCGCCCCTGGTGCTGCCGCGCGCGGCGGAGCCCGTCGGCACCGAGCCGGTGGTGCTGGCCTGCGCGCCCGGCGAGCAGCACTCACTGCCGCTGGAGGCGCTCGACGCGGCGCTGGGCGAGCTCGGCGTGCCGACCCGCATGCTGGGGGCCGCCGTGCCCGTGGAGGCGCTGCTGGCCTGCGTCCGGCGTACCGGTCCGGCCGCCGTGCTGCTGTGGGCGCAGACCCGCTCGACGGCGTCGGCGCCGCTGGCCCGCCATGTCGCGGGTCTGCAGTGGGGACCGGCGGGCGCCCGCCGTCGGCCCGTCGTCCTGCCGGCCGGCCCGGGCTGGGACCGCCGGGCGGCCGGTGAATTCCCTCGCTGCGGGGGCCTGCGGGAGGCCGTCCGAACACTGAGCGGCCTGTACGACACGGACGGCGCCGTGCGCGGGCCGGCGGGCCGGGGCTGAACACCGTACGACTGAACGCCGTACGACGACGGCCACCGGACGGCCATCGGGACCAGCCCGCGGCTCCGCCACCCGCCGCAGCCGCCCGCTGAGTTCCGCGCACCACCCACCGCGTCCTCCCCTACCCGCCCTCGGCCCTCCCGGTGCGTCGGCTCAGCCGGGGAAGCGTCCCGCGGCGCGCAGGGCCCAGCGGCGTTCGGCGTAGGCCAGGTCGTCGCGCCACAGGCGGCCCGCCGCGTAGCGGATCACCGGGCGCAGCAGGGGGGCGGCCCGGCGGGCGAGGGCGAACCCGGGTCTTTCGGAGGTGGCCACGACAGCCTCCACGACCGCCGTGCGCGGCCTGCCCCCGGCGTCCGGTCCGAGCGGTGTCGCGTGCGTCTCGACCACGGAGCCCGCGCCTTCGCCGTCGGTGATCCGCATGACGACGGTGCGTGGTCCGGGGGCCGTGAACACGGCGCGGACGGGGACGACGAGCCGGCCGGCGACCTTGAAGGACACATCGACCGTGAACGCGTCCTCCCCGTCGGGCCGCCCGGGCGACTCCACGACGGTGAGGTCGGTGAACGAGTACGGGTGGTACCAGGCCCCGTGCCAGGGGTCGAGGCGGTTGGCGACCACGTCGTCGGGCTCGCAGACGCCCGTCGCGGTGTACACGGCCGTGAGCGCGCCGGCCGTGGCGGGGCGGGCAGGCACCGGGGGCCGGGCGGTGGGCGGCTCGCCGCCGGCGTCGTCCAGCCGCACCCACAGCAGCACCCCGTCGTCGTGGGCGGGCCAGGGCTCCCAGCCGCCGAACGGCGTTCCGTCCAGGGCGAGTCCGTGCCAGTGACACACCAGGGTGCCGCAGCGCACCGGGCTGTCCCGCAACGGTGCGCCCAGGTGGGGGCAGACGCCGGGCCCGGCCACGAGGCCCCCTCGCGCGTCGCGCCAGAGGACCACCTCCCGGCCGGCGACGGTCCGGGCCAGGGGCCGGTCCGGGCGCAGGGCCCGAGCGGCCCCGACGACGTACCAGTTGCCGCTCGGCCGCCCCTGCGCCCGCTTGAGCGCGTCGGCGATCAGCGCGGGCCGGGCCTCGCGCCAGGTGGGGCGCCGGCGCTCCCAGGAGACGGGGGCGCGGCGCAGGCGCAGGGGCAGTCGGGTGCGCCGGGGCGGGCGATCGGATGTCACGCCGCCTCCTTCCAGCTGGAGGACGGACACGGGGCGGCGGTGAGCCTGCGGCGTGCGGCGAGCCGGGCCGCGGTCACCCGCATCAGGCCGTCGGCGGCGACGAGCGCCCGGCGTCGGCGGGGCACCGCGCTGCGGCGGTGCAGCAC
>NZ_JBSGDB010000815.1:0-2220 GCF_053602155.1 Streptomyces sp. NPDC004561 | reverse complement strand
ACCGGGGCGCCGATGGCGGGGGCGGTGCCGACGGGCGCGCCGAGCCGGTCCTTCAGCTCCAGGAGCAGCTTCTGGGCGCGGACGACCGCGTCGGCGGCCTCGGCGACCTGCTCGTCGTCGGGTGCGCCGATCACGGCCATGAGCTGCTCGACCATGGCGTGCTGGAGTTCCTCGGTGGACTGGCTCATCTCGTCGTCTCCTGTTCGGGTGTGGGTGCGCCGCAGGGGCGCCGAGCGGGTGTCAGAAGGCGTTGCAGGCGCGGAAGACGTGCGCGAAGCCGGGCAGCGAGGCCTGCGGTCCGTCGATGGCGACGTACTCCGGGATGACCACGTCGGGGGCCCACTTCTGCTTGTACGACAGCTGGGTCTGCGCCGGGTACAGCGCGGCGCCCTCGGCCCACAGGGCGTGCATCAGCCACTGGAACGCGGGGCTGTGGCCGTCGAGTTCGTGGCTCGCGTCGAGCCCGGTGAACGGCGTGAAACCGAAGTGCAGCCACTCGACGCCCTCGGCCCGGAACACCTCGATGGCGTGCGCGTTGATGGCCTCCATCAGGCCCGGGGAGCCCTCGGGGACGCGCCGGCTGAGGTCGTGCATCCAGCCGGCCCGGCTGCCGTACACCGGCGAGTACGAGATGTAGGCGACCGGGGCGCCGTCGATGGTGCCGGTGAACAGCCGGCGGTGGGCCTGGGCCGGGCCGCCGATCTGGCCGACGAGGAACTCAAGCTGCTGGGCGCCGCCCTTGGAGCCGAGCCAGGCCTGGTCGATGGCGGCGATGGCGTCCCGCTCGTCGACCGCGTCGGCCTCCTGGATCTGCAGGCCGTTGCGGTGGGCGCGGGAGATCTTGTTGCGCAGCTGCATGAACTTGGTGCCGCGCAGGGTGAACTCCGCGAGGCTCACCGCCCAGGAGGCGCCGACCTGGTTGACGGCGCAGCCGCGCCGGGCGTACCGCTCGGCGTCGGTGCGCTGGAGCTGCACGCCGACCAGGCTCAGGCCCTCGTCGCGGACGTAGGTCCGGAAGGCGTCGAGCAGGGTGTCGTAGTCCCGCTCGGCGGCGAAGGGGCCGCCGAACTGGACGGCCCAGCGGCCGGTGCGGCGGTAGACGACGACACCGTCCGCGCCCGGGACGGTGAAGACACTGTTTCCGCTGTTGAGCGCCAGGAACGAACTCGGGTTCTCGCTCGTGGTGTGGGCGCGTATCGCGTCGAGAATCCGGCTGTCGGTGCCGGTTTCGGTGGTGGTCGCGGTCATTCCCGTACCCCTTTCGGGAGCGTATTCCGTCGAAGGGAGTACAGCACCGCAAGGTTGTTCACGAAAAGGGCAGTTGGAAATTCATTGCCTGTGTCAGAAGCGTGTCAGCATTCCGTCAGCAGCAACTGTCAATGTGGTCCATGTGAACGGCACGGGGAACCGGAGCCGGAAGCGAGGAGAGGTGCCCGGAGTGGCCGATCGGGGACCTGGAGCACAGCTCTGGTCGGGCCTGACAAGGTCCACGCAGGTTCAAACCCTGCCCTCTCCGCCATCAGCCGGAACCATGGCCGGACGCAATTTCCGGTCGGGGTGAACGGGAATTCACCGACCCGGCGTGCGGCATCAGATCACCCCCCAGCCGGTGCTTCGCCGAAGGCGCTGGAGCACCGGATCCTCCAGGAACCGCCGGCCGCCCCCCGTCCCGGCGGAGCAGACGCCCCGGCGAGCCGCTCAAGGAGTCGAGGCCCGCCGGGGCGCGGCGCGTTCGGTCACCCTGTCTTTCACCGCAGCACCACCCCAGAAACACCGTCGCCGAGGAATTGTCATCAAGGGGGAAAGACATGCTGAGGTTCTCCGTTCTCGGGGCACTGGAGATACGCACCGCCGCGGGCCCCGCGGATGTCTCCGGCGATCTGCAGCGCAGCCTGGTGCAGACCCTGCTGGTCAGCGAGGGCCTGCCGATCTCCGGGGAGAGCCTGGCCGAGGAGATGTGGGGCGACTCCTTACCCGACAACCAGGCCAACGCCCTGCAAGCGCACGTCAGCCGGCTGCGCCGCAGGCTCCGTGCGCTGGAGCCGGACCGGCCGGCCTCCCGGGTCACCATCCACCCCGCGGGCTACCGGCTCGGCGTCGGCGAGGGCGAGCTGGACGCCGCCGAGTTCGTGCGGGCCGTGCGGCAGGCGGAGTCGGCCTCGCCGGACGACGCGGCGCGCACCGCCCGGCTGCTCGGCGGGGCGCTGGCGCTGTGGCGCG
>NZ_JBSGDB010000814.1:0-2226 GCF_053602155.1 Streptomyces sp. NPDC004561 | reverse complement strand
GGACCGTCGTGCGGCCCGTTCCGGTGGCCCCGCGCAGCACGACCAGCCGGCCCGCGCCCGACCGGGCGCGCCCGGCCTCGGCCGCCAGCAGCGCGAGGGCCTCGTGGTGTTCCGGCGGTCGCGACATGTCTGCCTCCCCAGGCTGATCACTCGCCCGTTGAGATGCCCGTACACGCCTTGCGGGTTCTGTAAGGGCGGTCACAGGGGGCCTCCGTGGTCGTTGTTCGGCCGATCTCGTGGTGCTGCTCGTGGTCCTCCACGATTGCCCGCACCACATCCGCCCCGGGAGTGTGGACAGCACACGCCCGTCAGCGACCCCACAGAGGTGACGGGCACGTGGACATGGGGGAATCGATTGCTCAGCTCATTACGGACCCCGCACCCGGGAATGGCCGGCTCGGGAGAGCGGATACCCGTGGCGGTGCACGCCGCCGACCCGATCTCACGGGAGGGCGCGCTCAGCCAGCTGCGCCGGTATCCGGAGATCGATCTGCGCGACGAGGCCGACACCGGCCCCGGCACGGTGGCGCTGCTCCTCGACGACGCGCTCGACGAGGCGGCGCTGACCCGGTTGCGCCGGGTGGTGCGCAGCGAGGGCGCGCGGGCCGTGCTGGTGGTGGGCACCCTCAGGGAGTCCGAACTGCTCGACGTCATCGAGTGCGGGGTCGGCACGATCGTGTGGCGCCGCGAGGCCACCGCGACCCGTCTGGTGCAGGCCGTGCTCGCCGCGGCGCGCGGCGACGGTGACCTGCCCGCCGATCTGCTCGGCAGGCTCATCAGCCAGGTGGGGACGATGCACCGCAGCACCGCCGGTCGTCCCGGCGCGCCCGCCTCGGGCCTGACGGCACGTGAGGTCGATGTCATGCGGCTGGTCGCCGAGGGGCTCGACACCGGGGAGATCGCCGGCAAACTGTCCTACTCCGAACGCACGGTCAAGAACGTCGTGCACGGCCTGACGACACGACTGCACCTTCGCAATCGCGCACACGCCGTGGCCCATGCCCTCCGGGAAGGCTACATCTGACCGAACAGGCAGACAGGGCCGCCCCCTTGGGCAACCGCCGGTGCCCGTGGGGCGTCCCCGGCGCGCCTGCGCGACGGCCGGGGCAGACGGGACGATGAACGGCAGGCAGGGCTGAGCACGGCAGGGCGGGAGCGCAAGGGTGATCCACGAGGTGGACGAGGTGCTCAAGCGCCTGCTCACCGGCGGCGCGCTCGCCGGATCCGGTGTCGACGTCTCCTTCGACGCGCCGACCCGCGACTGGGCCGCCCGCCGCAACGCGCCCGCGATCAACGCCTATCTCTACGACATCCGCGAGGACGTCCACCGCCGCCAGCGGGGGCACATGCCGGTGCGCGACGAACACGACGCGATCGTGAAGCTCCGGCAGCCGCCGCGGTGGTTCCGGCTGTCGTACCTCGTGACGGCCTGGACGAAGCAGCCGCAGGACGAACACCGGCTGATCTCGGCGGTGCTGGCGACGCTGATCCCCAAGGAAGTGCTGCCGGCGAGCGAACTCCCCGGCTCGCTGGGCGCCCTGGGCATGGCGGTGCCGGTGTCGGTGGCCGGCATCCAGACCGAGTCGCGTTCGCTGGCGGAGATCTGGTCGGCGCTCGGCGGGGAACTGAAGCCGTCCCTGGACGTCGTGGTGACGGCGCCCTTCCCGGCGTATCCCGAGTACGACGCCGGGCCCCCGGTCACCGAGGGTGCCGCGGTCCGGGTCCGCGGTCTGGACGGCGCCCCCGAGGAGCCCGAGGAGCGCGCGCACCGCCCGCGGCAGGTGGCGGCGGCGAAGGAGGCCCGCCGGGCGGCGGCCCGGGCCCGCAGGCTGGGGCCGGCACGGTGACGGCGGACACCACGGCGAACGGACGGGCGACGGAGAAGACCCCGGACGACGCCCGGGCCCGCGGCGCGTCACGTGCCGCCGCCGAAGCCTCCGACGCCGCGCACGCCGGTCCTCTGCTCGGCCGTCTCGCGGTGCTGCGCGACCGGGCCGCCGCGCTGGTGGAGCACCGGTCGGCCGACGACCCCACGGCCGGCGACCCGTTGCGCGGCCTGTACCTCTCGGAGGAGGCCGTACGGCATCTGCTGCGCCCGGTGGAGCCGGCGCCGGCGTACCGCACCGCGCGCGGGGGCACCGGCGAAAGATAGGAAGAGCGTCGTGTAGTGAAATAGTGTTTTTCTCAACGTTTAGTTATCGGTGGTGGGCGTAAGATATAAATATT
>NZ_JBSGDB010000813.1:0-2228 GCF_053602155.1 Streptomyces sp. NPDC004561 | reverse complement strand
GACACACGAGGGGAGCGGTGACCGTGCGACGGGACTTCCAGGAGCCTGCCAGGTGCCGCCCCGACCTGGTCATCGGCCGCGAGGAGCTGTTCACAAGCGCACGCGACCAACTCGCCTCGGGGGGCAGTGTGCTGCTCCACGGCCCCGCCGGAATAGGGAAATCCACCGTCCTGCGGGCATTGACCGAGGAATACGCCGCCACCGCGCGCACCGTCCTGCGCTGCTCGGCGACGGAGTCCGAATCCCACCTTCCCTTCCTCGCGCTCGCCGACCTCCTCGGCCTGGTCCTCGACGACGTCTCCCCCCGGCTGCCCGTCGCCCAGCGCACCGCCCTGGAGTCGGCGCTCACCGGACGCGGCGAGTCCAGCCTCCAGCGCGACGGCCTCGCCCTGCGGCTCGCCGTGCTCTCCGCCCTGCGCGCGCTCGCCGCGCGCGGCCCTGTGCTGGTGGTCGCCGACGACCTGCAGTGGCTGGATCCGGCCAGCGCCGAACTGCTCGGCTTCGCCGCCCGCCGGCTCGGCGGCACCCCGGTGCAGCTGCTGTGCGCGGTGCGCACGGAGGGGCAGGAGAGCCAGGAGTACGACCGGCATCTGCGGGCCTGCCCGCCGGACACCCTCGCCGTCCGGCTGGGCGCGCTCTCCCGCGCCCAGGTCGCCCAGTTGCTCGGCCACCGCGGCCACGGCGCGCTGTCCCGCTCCACGGTCCGCGAGATACACCGCACCAGCGGCGGCAACCCGCTGTTCGCGCTGGAACTCGGCCGCGCCCTCGCCGAGAGCCCCACCCCGCCCCGGCCGGGCGAGCCGCTGCCCGTGCCCACCTCGCTGCGCGCCCTGGTGCTCAGCCGTCTGGACATGCTGTCGGTGGAGGCCCGCCGCACCCTGCTCGTGGCCAGCGCCGGCGCCCGCCCCACCTCCGCGCTGCTGCACGCGGCCGGCCGGGAGAACGCCGAGGCCGAGTGCGCCCAGGCCGCCGAACTGGGGCTGCTGGCCACCGAACCGGACGCACCGGCCGTACGGTTCGCGCATCCGCTGATCTCCGCCGCGCTCTACGCGGAGGCGCCCGCGCACGAGCGGCGCGCCGCGCACGCGGCCCTGTCCACGGCCGCCTCCGACCCGATCGAGCGGGCCCGGCACCTGGCCCTCGCCACCACCGGCGCCGACCCGGAGGTCGCGGCCCGGCTCGCCGAGGCGGCCGCCCTCGCCCGGGACCGCGGGGCGCCCTCGGTCGCCGCCCAGCTGGGGCTGCTGGCCGCGCGGCACACGCCCGCCGACGGCGTGCCCGGCCAGGAGGAGCGGCGGCTGCAGGCCGCAGAGGACGCCATCACCGCCGGCGAGGTGGACCTGGCCCGGGACATCGCCCGGGAGGTGCTGACCCGGACGAGTGTGCCGGCCGACCGGGTGCGGGCCTGGATCATCGTCATCGACACCGCGGGCCACACCATGGCGGAGGTCGACGCCGTCTTCCCGCAGGCCCTCGCCGACGCCGGCGACGACCCCCGGCTGCTGGCGCTGGTCCACTACCAGCTGGCCTGGCGGGCGCTGATCGTCGAGGGCGACTTCACCGAGGCGCGGGAGGCCGCCGCGCACGCCGCCGAGCTGGCCGCGCGCGGCAAGGACCGGCGCACCGAACTGCTCTCGCTCGCCTTCCAGGCGCAGACCGAGACCCTGATGGGCCATCCGGACGCGCCGCGCACCATCAAGCGGGCCCTGAAGGAGCCCCAGGACCCGAGGGTGGCATGGCATCACAACGGGGCGGGCAGCGCCCGGTTCCGCTGGCTGGTCATGAGCGACCAGCTGGTCGAGGCCCGGGCGACGGTCACCGGCCTGCTGCGCGAGGTGCGCCGGCGCGGCTCGGTGGAGAGCGAGGTGCACTTCCTGCGCGGCCTGGCCGAGACCGAGCTGCGCGCCGGGCACTGCGGCCGCGCCCTGGAACTGGCCCGCGAGAGCCTGCGCCTGGCCCGGGACTCCGGGATCGGCGAGACCGCCTCGGCGATGCTGACCTCGCTCGCGGAGGCCTCCGGCGGCGACGTGGACCGGGCGCTGGCGCTCGCCCGGGAGGCGGTGGAGCACGCCGAGGAGGACGGCGACCAGATGTACCTCTCGCGGGCCCTCGGCGCGCTCGGGTACGCCCAGTTGGTGAGCGGGGGTGTAGGGGACGGCGTGCAGCGGGTAGTAGACGCGCTCGTCGGCCCAGCAGGTGGTCACCGTGACGACGCCGCGGTCGATCTT
>NZ_JBSGDB010000812.1:0-2236 GCF_053602155.1 Streptomyces sp. NPDC004561 | reverse complement strand
GCCCAGCGTCATCGGCATGGAGGGCGCCGACCCGCGCGACGAGGGCTTCGCGAAGTGGCTCACCGGCACCGACACGGTGCGCCCGTCCGGCGTACCGGCGGTCCGGCGCTGCTCGGCGGCCTCGCCCTCCGTGCGCACCCAGTGCCCGAGCACCGTGCCGTCGGTGCCGAACGGGCTGTGCTCCAGGCCGGGTTGCAGCGGGAGCACCTCGCACCGGCCGGTCAGCAGCTCGGCGTCCTCGCGGATGCCCGCGCGCAACAGGGCGGGCAGGGAGGCGCGGCCGTGCGTCCCCGTGGTCGGGTCGTACTCCAGCCACACGGTCTGCCGGCCCTGCCTGCCCTGGCGCCAGTACGTGGTGCCGTCACCGATGAGGGAGCGGGTCGGCGGCAGGACCGTGTCACCGGCGTGCAGGGTGCGGCCACCGGTGGCCCGGCCGCCGCCGGGCAGGGGGACGGAGGGGACGATCGTCTCGTTCCCGGACCACCAGGCCGGCAGCTGCTCGCCGCCGAGTTCGAACACCTCGGCGGGCCGGGCCGACCAGTAGCCGTACTGCTTGCTGCCGTGCCGCCACATCACCAGCAGCTCCCCGTCCGCGTAGCGGAAGCGGGGGCGCTGCCAGCGGTCCAGCTCCTGCGGCAGCCGCAGGTCGTGGTCGAGGAGCACCCGCTCCGGGCCGACGACGACCGCCTTGTGCCCGCGGCAGAGGATCAGGGCGGGCCAGGCCTCGTGCACGGCCGTCGAGTTGTCCTCGCCCTTCCTGGTCTCCGTGCCGAGCAGGGCCAGCGCCTCGTCGAGGGCCGGCCAGCCCAGCTCGTCCAGGATGCCGGCGCGCAGGGTCCGGGCGAGCAGCGGAGCCGTCTCGTGCCCGGCGACCCGGGCGACGGCCTCCGGGTTGACCTCGGTGGCCGTCACCCGGAAGGGGCGCAGCCGGTCGAGGGCCGTGCGGGCGCCCGGCAGGCCCGCCGCGCGCGTGAAGTCGTCGGCGGCCTTGTCCAGCCACTCCCGCAGCACCCGGGAGAGGACCGGGTGGGCGGCGACCGTCCGGAGCAGTTCGCGGGAGCGCTGATGGCTGCCGACCTGGTCCACTGCCTCGTGCAGCAGCCGCCGCAGTCGCGGGGCGGCCGCCACGGCCACCAGGTCGCGCCCGCCGGGCCGGGTGTCCGTCAGCCAGGAGGGCAGCGGCAGGAAGGCCCGCTTGCCGGTGTCCGGCATCGTGAGCGGGATCTCCTCGGCCAGGCACAGGTCCAGCAGATCGAGGTCGGCGCCCGCGTGCCAGCCGCCGGCGAACAAGGCCACCGGTCGGCCCGCGGCGCGCAGCGGCGCGGCCATGCGACCGACCAGTTCGAGCGTGGCGGGCGAGCGCAGGGAGTACGAGCCGCCGTGCTTGCGGAAGGACGCCCAGCGGCTCAGCCACCCGGCGGGATCGACGCCGTGCTCCGCGGCCGCCGCGGCATCGGTCAGCAGCCGCTCGGCACCGGTCTCCGCGAGCAGCGTGAGCCAGAACTCGTCGTCCTCGACGCCCCGCCCGAGACCGGCCGGCATGATCTCCAGCAGGCGCACCCGCACCTCCGGCCGCCGTTCGGCGAGGACCGGCAGCACGGCGCGGTAGGCGGTCCAGAAGGACCGGGGCGCGCGGACCGCGGCGGGGGAGGCGATCAGGTCGGCGACCAGCGCGCACTCCTCGGTGACCCGGTCGAGGCCGGCCGCCTTGACCAGCCCGCGCGCGTCCTGCGGCAGCGAGGCGTACGGCGGCATGCCGGCCGCGCACCGCTCCACCGTCAGCTGCCGGAACTGCGCCCAGGCCGCGGCCGGGTCGAGCCGGCCGTTGAGATCCCGCACGTATTCCTTGAGGGCCTTGACGGTCAGTGCCCCGGCGAACGCGAACTCCAGGAACACCGCGCGCTGGCGCTGCTCGTCCACCGTCAGCGCGTGCACCCGCTCGGACTCGCGGGCCTTGCCGAAGAACGCGGCGGCGTACGTGGTGTTCTCGTGGCCGAGGAAGACCCGCGCGGCCTGTTCGTAGAACGTCGGCAGGAAGTGCGGCACCGCCCGCCCGAGCCGCTCGCCGAGCGCCTCGAAGCCCTCCTTGGCCGTGCCCGGGCGGGACTTGGCCTGCCGGGCGAGCCGCTCGACGTCCTTCACCAGGGCGAGCGCGTGATGGCCGTTCGCAGGGTCGTTGACCAGCGCCCAGGCCGGGAAGCCCAGCGTCTCCCGGCGCACCTGCCCGACCTCCGGT
>NZ_JBSGDB010000811.1:0-2247 GCF_053602155.1 Streptomyces sp. NPDC004561 | reverse complement strand
GTGAGCGGGTCGCCCCAGCCGCCGCCGCCGTTGGTCAGGCAGCGCAGCACCGTGTTCGGCGCTGCCCTGACCTGCACTGTCGCGTCTCCCCTCCGATGCGGAGCCGTCACTGTAACGGAGGGCGCCGGCAACTCCTCGCGTATTTACGTCACGGGGCGCCGAGGAAGGCGAGGAGGGCCGCCGCGACCTCGTCCGGGGCCTCGACCTGCGGATAGTGGCCGACCGGGGGCGGCCCGGCGAGTTCCGTCACGCTCGCCGCCGGCATGCGCTCCCTGATACGGGCGAGCACGTGGGCACCGCTGATCGGGTCGGCCGGCCCCCAGACGAACAGGGCCGGGCCCCGATAGCCCTCCAGCGCCGCGATCCAGCGGGCCTGGTGTGCGCGCCGTTCGTCGATGTAGCGCAGCAGCCGCGGCGCCAGCAGGTGGCCGCGGTCGCGGGCGACGCTCTCCCACATGGCGTGCAGGTCGTCGTCCGGTACCGCTCGGCCCAGCACCCGGCGCATCGAGGCGCGGAAACCGCGCTCGGAGACGGCGTGGGCGAGAACCGGTCCGAACGGCCCGTGGAGCAGTCGCTGCACGGCGATGGGGCGGTGCAGATCCGGATAGAGGCCCCCGTTGAGCCAGGCCGTCCGGGTGATGCGGCCGGAGTCCCGCGCGAGGAGTTCCTGAGCGACGCTCACCCCGTAGTCGTGGGCGACCAGCGCAGTCGCGCCGATTCCGAGGCCGCGCCAGATGTCCTCCACCAGGTCGGCCTGTTCCAGCACGGAGTAGGGGTGCCCGCGCGGCTTGTCGCTGTGCCCGAAGCCGAGCAGGTCGAAGGTGGTGACGCGATGGCCCCGCTCCGCCAGCCGGGGCACGATCGGCGACCAGTCGTGGGAGGAGGTGGGGAAGCCGTGCACGAGCGTCACCGGCGCGCCGTCGGCGGGCCCGTCCTGACGGACGAAGAGCGTGTGTGCGCCCGTGCGTCCGCGCACGCTGATCCGGTCGCCCCCGTCGGCCCACCGCGCACTCGACGGCATGGCGGTTCGGGACATCAGCGGCCCTCCTGGGTCGAGGCGATGCCGTCGAGGAGGCATCGCAGACCGAACTCGAACTCGTGGTCGCCGTCCAGGGCGCCGAGCAGCGTGGAGTGGGCGGTGACGAGCGGATACCTGCCCGCGGGCAGCGAGGCGAACAGGCCCGTCACGGCCGCCCGTTGCTCCCGTGTGCGAGCCGCTCCACCGGTGTCCAGCACCACGGCCCCGACGACGTAGTGGGTGACGGTGAGATAGATGCGCACCGCGCTCTCGGGTGGCCAGCCCGCCTCGGTCAGCACCCGCAGGCCCTGCTCACGGGCCCGGAGGGCGTTGGGCCCGAGCAGCCGGCCGCGGGTGAGCAGGGGGACCAGGGCCCGGTGCGCGAGCAGGACCCGGCGGTACTCACGGGCCCCGGCCTCGGTACCGGCGCGCCAGTCCGCGCCCGGCCGGGGGAGGGAGACCTCGCCCAGCATGTGGTCGACCAGCTCCACGAGCAGTGCCTCGCGGCTCGGCACATGGCGGTACAGCGACGTGTGCCGCACGTTCATCCGCTCGGCCACCGCCCGCATCGTCAGCGCGTCCAGCCCCTCCTCGTCGGCGATCCGCAGCGAGGCGGTCATGACCGCGTCGAGGGTGAGTCCCTCCGGCCGGGTCCGCCGGCGGGCGCGGGCCGCGTAACGACCGCTCCACCAGGCTGCCGAGCCGACCTCGGGTACCGGCTCCTTCCGCGAGCCGCTCTGTTCGGTCATGTCCAGGCTTGCCGTTCGACCAGGCCGGGCTCCGGCGGCGGGATCTCGCATCGCGGCCGCCGCCCGGACGCCCGACGAACCACGCGTCCAGTGGACGCATCTTATGCGTCCACTGGACGCAGAACAAGGGAGCCCCGAGAACCAGGACTCCCTCGCCTGCGTGCCCGGATCACTCCGGGTTGGCCAGTGCCTCTCTCTGCAGCTGCACCGCTGCGAGCAGGCTCAGCTGCGGTTCCGCCTGGCGCAGCGCCTTCAGCGCCGCGACCGAGTCGAGTTCCCCCGTGAAGCCGCCGGCGGCCAGCCGTGAACGGACCCAGTCGGCGCGCAGCCGGCCCTCGGTGGCGGCGGCGGTGGACTCTCGTCCTGCCCCGGACCCGGCCCGCCGGCCACCCCGCACTCCGGGTTCGGCGGACCGTCGTACGCCGCCAGGGCCTCGCGGGCCGCCCGCCGGGCGCTGTCGGCCAGCTCGGGCGGGGAGAC
>NZ_JBSGDB010000810.1:0-2252 GCF_053602155.1 Streptomyces sp. NPDC004561 | reverse complement strand
GGTAGTGCACGGTGTTAACGTGCAGGTGCAGCGCCTGTGCCGTGCGCGCCCAGGAACCGTCGCAGGCCAGGAAGGTCTCCAGGGTGGTGAGCAGGCCCGGCCCCTGCGGCGTCCGCGCAGGTCAAGGGGCTGTGTCGGAGGGCCCTTCGAGGGGGTGCGGGTGGTTCGCCCACCCCGCCCCTTTCGCCCGTTCCCCCGTGGCTACCCTGGAGGGCATGGACTACGTCTCCGCGCTCGTGCCCCCGGTCGTCATGGCCGTGTTCTTCATCGGTGTGGTCAGGGTGATCGTGAAGACCCAGGGCGGGGCCGCCAAGGCCAAGGAGGACGCGGCCGTCGACGCCGCCCTCGCCCGCGCGGAGAACGTGCGCAAGACCCCCGCCGCCGGCGACGCCTGAGCACACCCCCTCCTCGCCGGCGACGCCGGATCAGGGTGTACGACTCCCCGCACCTCGCGGTGCTTTCCGAGCCGTACGCCCTTTTTGTTCCCGTTTGCAGCCTTGGCGCACGTCCGGCACGCCATTGCCGGGATCTCCCACTATTGTTCTGAGCTGTGCCTCGCCCATTGGGAGAACTCGAAGACGCGGTCATGACGCGGGTGTGGAAGTGGAACCGCCCGGTGACCGTTCGAGAAGTCCTGGAAGACCTCCAGCAGGAACGCTCCATCGCGTACACCACCGTGATGACCGTTTTGGACAATCTCCATCAGAAGGGCTGGGTGCGCCGCGAGGCGGAAGGGCGGGCCTATCGATATGAGGCCGTCTCGACGCGGGCCGCGTACGCCGCCGCCCTCATGAACGACGCCTGGTCCCAGAGCGACAACCCCGCAGCCGCTCTCGTCGCCTTCTTCGGGATGATGAGCGAGGAACAGCGCCAGGCCCTCCGGGACGCCGTGCGCATCGTCCAGGGGCCGGAAACCCGGGAAGACCCCGAAGCCCGGCAAGAGGAAGCCCCCGAGGCCGGGGAACGGGAAGCCGCACAAGCTCCGCAAGAGGAGACCGGCTCGGCAGAGGGCGGCGCCGGGCGATAGCGTCCGCTCATGTCAGCAGAGCGTCCCGAAGTCTCCGCAAAAGCCCTCACCGTCCGCCGGGCCCGGACCGGCGATGTCCCGGCCGTGCGCGACCTCCTCGACGCCTACGTCCGCGACCGCATCCTGCTCGACAAAGCCACCGTCACGCTTTACGAGGACATCCAGGAGTTCTGGGTCGCGGAACGCGACGACAACGCCGAGGTGGTCGGCTGCGGCGCGCTGCACGTCATGTGGGAGGACCTCGCCGAAGTCCGCACTCTGGCGGTGAAGCCCGGCCTCAAGGGCGCCGGCGTCGGCCACCAGTTGCTGGAGAAGTTGCTGCAGACCGCGCGCTGGCTCGGCGTTCGCCGGGTTTTCTGCCTGACCTTCGAAGTGGACTTCTTCGGGAAGCACGGCTTCGTGGAGATCGGCGAGACGCCGGTCGACACCGATGTGTACGCGGAGCTGTTGCGTTCCTATGACGAGGGCGTCGCGGAGTTCCTCGGTCTCGAACGAGTGAAACCGAACACCTTGGGCAACAGCCGGATGCTTCTGCATCTGTGATCGTCATTGCCCCGGTTCCCTATGTCCGAAACGCGTATGTTTCCGGACGGAGGCCGTCCGCTGCGGGGCTCCCAGGGGTTTGTGTTTTTCCGGCAAAAGCGGTTTGCTTTCCGACGTACTGCAGTACTGCATATAACAGGGGCGGCGAAACGGCGGACGCCGCACACCCCCTGACCAACAACGTTATCGATGAAAGGAAATCCGGTGGCACAGAAGGTTCAGGTCCTTCTTGTCGACGACCTCGACGGCGGCGAGGCGGACGAGACGGTGACGTTCGCGCTGGACGGCAAGACGTACGAGATCGATCTCACCACTGGCAATGCGGACAAGCTGCGCGGCCTTCTCGACCCTTATGTGAAGGGCGGTCGTCGTACCGGAGGCCGTGCTTCGGGCGGGCGCGGAAAGGCGCGTGCCGCTTCCGGTGGCAACCAGGACACCGCGGCGATCCGCGCCTGGGCGAAGGAGAACGGTTACGAGGTCAACGACCGCGGCCGCGTTCCCGCGTCCATCCGCGAGGCGTACGAGAAGGCCAACGGCTGATTCCGGCACGGCCACAAGACGGCCGACGGCTGATTCCCGCGCGGCCTATGACAGGTCCGGCGGCCCACTCCGCCGGCGGACGGGCGGCCCGGCGCAAGCGCGCCGCAGCCGGACCCGGTGACACCGTGCTGCCACCGTGTCC
>NZ_JBSGDB010000809.1:0-2266 GCF_053602155.1 Streptomyces sp. NPDC004561 | reverse complement strand
CTCGCTCGCGGTCCTCCGCACTCACATCCGTCAGCGCGGTCAGACGGGCGCGCAGTCGGTCGGCAGCCTCCTTCCGATAGCGGGGCAGGAGTTCCCGCGCCCGGCGCCCCGCCCGTCGTTCAGCGTGCTCGGCCACGGCAACTGGCTGCGGGCCGGCCTCGCCCCGCTGCCGCCGTGGGACGACCAACTGTCGGCCGCCCTGAGGGCACCGGGGTTCGCCGCCCTGGCCGAGGCGGCGAACCGGCGTACCCGGCACGCCCGGGGCGCCCTGCACTCAGGGGCGCACGGCGTCCCGGAAGGGCTCCGGGACCTGTGAGAGAAGGCTGCGGTCGATCGTGACCGCACGACGGAACGCCTCCCTGGCCTCGTCGTCGCGGTCGCGGCCCGACAGCAGCAGGCCCAGTTGCAGTTGGACCGTCGCCGCCTTCGTGTTGACTGCAGCGGCACGCTTGAGGAGTTCGATGGCCCGGCCGGGATCACTCGACTTCAGCATGTACGCCTCGCTGTAGAGGGCGGACGTGAAGCGCGGATCGGCTTCGAGGGCCTTGTCGAAGTCCTCCCGGGCCTCCGCCGTCCTGCCGTAGCTCTGATCGATGAGCCCGATGCCGTACCAGGCCTGTTTGTTCTTTGGGTCCACTTCCAGAACGCGCCGGTAGTCTTCGGCCGCTCCCATGAAGTCCTGGCGCATCTGGAGTTGAAGGGCCGACTGCAGAAGCGTGTTCACCGATTTGGTGTCCCGGTTGGTGCCCCGGACGACCGAAACGGATTTGGATTCCGACGGCCCCGGCGAGGGGGAATGAACCGCCCAGACGGTCACCCCGGTGGCGACCGTCACCGCGGTGACGATTCCTGCCCACAATGTCGAACGTTTCACTTTGTCACTCTTCGTGGAAGATGGCGAACAGGTGGAGTTGGGCTGTCACGGATGGTCGCCCCCGACGTTACGAGTCCGCGTTCACGGTGCCGCCTTTCGGCAGGCGCCGGGGTCGTTCAGACCACTCGAATGCACGATCCGCGAGAACGGTTTCGGCCCCGCCTCTTTGCCTGGCCCTCACCGGCTCGATTGGATGAGGGCCGTGAAGTCAACGGTCTGTCTGAACATGATCGTCAAGGACGAGGCCCATGTGATCCGGCGGTGTCTGGAGTCCGTACGGCCCCTGATCGACACGTGGGTCATCGTGGACACCGGTTCCTCCGACGGCACGCAGGACGTCATCCGCGAGGTCTACGGCGATCTGCCCGGCGAGCTGTACGAGCGGCCCTGGAAGGGATTCGACGGCAGCCGCACCGAGGCGATCGAACTCGCCCGCGACGCCGCCGACTACCTGCTCTTCATGGACGCCGACGACATGATGGAGGTGGGGCCCGGCGCCCGGATGCCGGAGCTGGGGCTCGACGCCTACCAGCTCAACGTCAGGAACGGCACCTCCATGTACACGCGCCGCGCCCTAGTCTCGACCCGGCTGCCCTGGCGCTACGTCGGCGTCCTGCACGAGTTCATCGACTGCGGAAGGCAGTACAGCCTCGGAACGCTGGGAGGCGCCACCATCGTCATCATGGGCGGCGGGGGACGCAGCAAGGGCAGGAGCCTGCGGGAGAAGTACCTGGCGGACGCCGAGACCCTCCAGCAGGGACTGCTCAAGGAGCCGGACAACGCGCGCTATGTGTTCTACCTGGCGCAGACCTGGGGCGACGCCGGTGAGCCGGAGAAGGCGATCGAGGTCTACGACCGACGGGCGGACATGGGCGGCTGGGAGGAGGAGATCTTCTGCTCCCGCCTGTACGCCGCGCAGTTCGCCGCTGAGCTGAAGCGGCCGCCCGCCGAGGTGATGAACCGCTACCTCGCCGCGCACGAGAGCCGCCCCACGCGGGCCGAGGCGCTCGGCGAACTCGCGCGCTGGTGCCGTCTCAACGGGCAGCGCTGGCCGCTCGCCCACATGTTCGCGCGAAAGGCGGTGGCCACCCCGTATCCGAGCGGCGACCAGCTCTTCATCCAGTCGGACTGGTACGCCTGGCGCGCACTCGACGAACTCGCCGTGTCCGCCTACTGGGTCGGGGAGTACGAGGAGTCGCAGGACTGCTGCGAACGCCTGCTGGCGGGCGGCAAGCTGCCCGACGAGCACCGTGACCGCGTTCTCGAGAACCTGGAGTTCGCGCGGCGCCACGTGCGCGCGAAGGATTTCGCACTGGTCTGAAGCCGCGCGGGTCCGGCCGCAAAAGGCGCGGCAGCGGCAGCGCAGGCAGCGCGCGGTGGCGCTTCCCAGCA
>NZ_JBSGDB010000808.1:0-2278 GCF_053602155.1 Streptomyces sp. NPDC004561 | reverse complement strand
GCCCCGGCCGGGGCTTCGCACTCGGCCGCTGGCACTCCCGGGTACGGCAACTGCCCGAGGCGAAGGGCGAGTTGCCGCTCTCGGCGCTGGCCGAGGAGATCGACACCGCGACCGAGGAGGGCGAGCCGATCCGCGCGCTGATCGTCGTGGCCGCCAACCCGGTGCTCTCCGCGCCCGACGGCGACCGCCTCGACAAGGCCCTGGACTCCCTCGACTTCATGGTCAGCGTCGACCCCTACCTGAACGAGACCTCGCGCCACGCCGACGTCGTGCTGCCCCCGCCGCCGCCCTCCCAGAGCCCGCACCACGACTTCGCGTTCAACACCCTCGCCGTGCGCAACCAGGTCCGCTACACCCGCCCCGCCGTCCCGCTGGAGCCCGGCCGCATGGCCGAGACCGAGATCCTCGCCCGGCTGACCCTGGCGGCCACGGGCATGCACGGAGCCGACCCGGCCGCCGTGGACGCCATGGTCGTCGACCAGGCCCTCGGCAAGGCCGTGCGGGACGAGCACTCGCCGGTGCACGGCCGTGACCCGCGTGAACTCGCCGGCCTGCTCACCGGCGACACCGGCCCAGAGCGCCGGCTCGACATGATGCTGCGCCTCGGCCCCTACGGCGACGGCTTCGGCGCGCGGCCCGGCGGGCTGACCCTGGCCGGGCTGCTCGCCGAGCCCCACGGCATCGACCTCGGCCCGCTGCGCCCGCGCCTGCCGCAGCCGCTCAGGACGCGCAGCGGCAAGGTGGAGCTGCTGCCCGAGCCCATCGCCGCCGACCTGCCCCGGCTGCGCGGGGCCCTGCGCGAGCGCCCCGCGGAACTCGTCCTCGTCGGCCGCCGCCACCTGCGCTCCAACAACAGCTGGATGCACAACGTCCCGGCGCTCACCGGCGGCAGCAACCGCTGCACCCTGCACATCCATCCCGAGGACGCGGCCCGTCTCGGCGTCCGGGACGGGGCGGACGTACGCGTCAAGGGCGCCGGGGGAGAGGTGGTGGCGCCGGCCGAGGTCACCGACGGCGTCCGGCCGGGCGTGGTGAGTCTGCCGCACGGCTGGGGGCACGACCGCCCCGGCACCCGCCTCGGCCACGCCTCCACCGCCCCCGGCGTGAACGTCAACCAGCTCCTCGACGGCAGCCTGCTCGACCCGCTCTCCGGCAACGCGGTCCTCAACGGGATACCGGTCGAGCTGAGCGCAGGCTCCTGACCCCTAGCCGACGGCGTTTCAGGGCGTGACGCCGCCGCCCGAATTGCGCCGCACGGGCGATATCCGGCGACGCGCCGGGCATCGGTGCCGCGAGTCGCGGCGCGCATGCGTGAGAGTCCCAACGAAAGGTCGATTTGTATGAAAATCGTCTAACTCGGAGGAGCTTGCATGGCCACCCTGACACTTCCACGTACCTTCTCCCGCGCGGGCGCCAGTGTCGTCCTCACCGCCCTCGCCGCGGCGGGCGCGTCATGGGTGGCCGCGCCGAACGCGGTGGCCCAGGGGGAGAACGGCGACATCAGGGTCCACCGCGCCGAGGGATTTCCGGCGACGGGTGGCAAGGACGACCCGTTGGTGTGCAGGTTCTACCTGGACGCGGTCAACTTCGACGTCCTGCCCAGCATCGGCTACACCATCCAGGCGCAGCCACCGCTGCCCAGCGCGGCCACCGTGACCGGCATCGTCCAGCTCGCCGGGGGCGCCGGGCACACCGACCCGCTGGGCCTGGCGGACGGACAGTACAAGATCACGTGGGTCGTCGGCGGCGCCACGAAGGAGAAGGTCTTCCGGGTCAACTGCCGCGACGGCCAGCACGAAGGCCAGCACGAAGCCGCGAGCGGCCCGAACGGCGAGCGCGGCCCGAACGGCGAGCGCGGTCAGAACGGCGAGCGCGGTCAGAACGGCGAGCGCGGGGAGAACAGCCAGCGCGGGCAGATCGAGGACCGCCAGCAGCAGAACGGCAACGGCGCGGGCTGGGGCCAGAACGACAACAACGGCCCGCCCAAGGGCGGGGTGCACGCGGGCGGCGGCGGTCTCGTCGACACGGCCGCCGCGTACTCCCCGGTGACCGCCGCGGTGGCCGTGGGCCTGGTCGCGGTCTGCGGCGCCGTGTACGTCCGGCTCATCCGCCGGCGGCCCCATGGCGCCGCGTAGGCGCAGGCCCTGGTACCGGACCCGCGTCTACCGCCTCACCAGGACGGCCCTCGTCACCCACCCCGGCGTCGACAAGGTCACCTTCACCGGCTCCACCGCGGCCGGCCGCCGGGTCGCCTCGCTGTGCGGGAACGACCTGAAGC
>NZ_JBSGDB010000807.1:0-2280 GCF_053602155.1 Streptomyces sp. NPDC004561 | reverse complement strand
GCCCCCGCACAGTGGGCTGCGGCCGTTCCGGCTGACCTGTCCGTGGCAGGTCAGAGCGCGAGGCCGGTGAGAACCAGTACGCGCTCGTAGGTGTAGTCCTCCATCGCGAACCGCACGCCTTCGCGGCCCACGCCGGACTGCTTGGCGCCGCCGTACGGCATCTGGTCGGCGCGGTAGGACGGGACGTCGCCGATCACGACACCGCCGACCTCGAGGGCGCGGTGGGCGCGGAAGGCGACCTGCAGGTCGTGGGTGAACACGCCCGTCTGGAGGCCGTACTTGGAGTCGTTGGCCGCGGCGAACGCCTCGGCCTCGCCGTCCACCTTCTGCACGGTGAGGACCGGGCCGAAGACCTCCTCGCAGGAGAGGGTGACGTCCGCCGGGACGTCGGTGAGGACGGTCGGCGCGTAGGAGGCGCCGTCGCGGTCACCGCCGGTGAGGAGCGTGGCGCCGGCCTCGACCGCCTCCTTCACCCAGGACTCGACGCGCTTGGCGGCGTCCTCGCTGACGAGCGGGCCGACGTCCGTCTTGGCGTCGCTCGGGTCACCGGTGACCTGGGCCTCGACGGCGGCCACGACGCGCGGCAGCAGACGGTCGTAGACCGAGGCGTCGGCGATCACGCGCTGCACCGAGATGCAGGACTGGCCGCCCTGGTAGTTGGAGAAGGTCGCGATGCGGGTGGCGGCCCAGTCCAGGTCGGCGTCGGAGGCGTAGTCGCCGAGGACGACCGCGGCGCCGTTGCCGCCCAGCTCCAGGGTGCAGTGCTTGCGCGGCACCGAGTCCATGATCGCGTAACCGACCTTCTCGGAACCGGTGAAGGAGATGACCGGCAGGCGCTCGTCCTGGACGAGGGCGGGCATGCGGTCGTTGGCGACCGGCAGGATCGACCAGGAGCCGGCCGGCAGGTCGGTCTCGGCGAGCAGGTCACCGAGGATCAGGCCGGAGAGCGGGGTGGCCGGGGCCGGCTTGAGGATGATCGGCGCGCCGGCCGCGATCGCCGGGGCGACCTTGTGGGCGCACAGGTTCAGCGGGAAGTTGAACGGCGCGATGCCGAGCACCACGCCCTTGGGGAAGCGGCGGGTGAGCGCCAGACGGCCCTGGCCGCCGGCGTCGGTGTCGAGCCGCTGGGCCTCGCCGCCGTTGAACCGGCGGGCCTCTTCGGCGGCGAACCGGAACACGGAGACGGCACGGCCGACCTCGCCGCGGGCCCACTTGACGGGCTTGCCGTTCTCGGCGGAGATCAGCTGGGCGATCTCCTCGGCGCGCTCGGCGAGGCGCTTGCTGACGTGGTCGAGGGCGGCGGCGCGCACGTGCGCCGGGGTCGCGGCGAACTCGTCCCGCACGGCGTACGCGGCGGCCACGGCCTCCTCGACCTGGGCGTCGCTGGGCACGCTGACCTTGCCGACGAGCCGGCCGTCCCAGGGCGAGGTGACGTCGAAGGTGTCCTCGCCGGTGACCTGGCGGCCGGCGAGCCAGAAGGCGATGGTGGAAGTCATGTACGAGTCCCGGCCCTTCCGCGTTCGGGGGTGTGCTTGGCTTTCGTGCTCCACGGTAGGGCTGGGGCGGCCGGCGGTCGCTTGTCCGAGTCGTAGCAGTAGGCGCGGCGCGCACTACTGTTTGGACTACTCGGAGGAGGTCGCCTTCAGGGCGAGCCACAGCTCCATGCGGACGTCGGGGTCGTCCAGGGAACGGCCCAGGATCTCCTCGACCCGGCGCATCCGGTACCGCAGCGTGTGCCGGTGCACCCCGAGGTCCGCGGCCGCCGCGTCCCACTGCCCGTGCCGGGAGAGCCAGGCCCGCAGCGACGCCACGAGGTCGCCGCGCCCGGTCGCGTCGTGCTCGTGCAGCGCCCGCAGCAGCCCGTCGGCGAACGCCTTCACCGCGTCGTCGGCCAGCAGCGGCAGCACGGATCCGGCGGCCAACTGCTCGTGCTCCACCAGTACGCGCCCCCGCCGCCGCGCCACCGACAGCGCCTGCTCGGCCTGCTTGTAGGCCGACGCCGCGGCGATCGGTCCGGCCGGGGCGGACAGGCCGGCGACCAGTTCGTCCTCGTCGGCGGCCGCGTGCTCGGGCAGCGCGCGCGCCGCCTCCAACTCCGCCGCGTACCCTGCGCAGGCCGCCACCGCCGCACCCCCGTCCGCGGCCAGCACCACCAGCCGCTCCCCCTCCGGCACCACCAGCACCGCCTCCCCGGCGCGCGCGGCGGCGGACTCCACGGCCTCCGTGAGCTGTCGGCCCCAACGGAAGGTACGGGCGGGCTCGTCACCGGCAGCCGGGAGC
>NZ_JBSGDB010000806.1:0-2292 GCF_053602155.1 Streptomyces sp. NPDC004561 | reverse complement strand
GATGTTCTTGTCCTTCATGGCCGGGTGGCTCATGTTGATGTTCATCTGACCCACGTACGGCTGGTAGCCGGCGACCCGGACGTTCGCCGGCACCCGGCTGCCGTTCGCCCTGACCGACGAGGCACGGGCCGGCTGCACCGGGCTCGCCGCCGCCCTCGGCGTCAGCCGCAACGCCGTCCTGCTGGCCGCGTGGGTGCTGGTCGTCGCCCGGCGCACCGCACGCGACCGGCTGATCGTCGGGATCCCGACGGTGGGCCGGGCCACGAGCGCCGCGATGCGGGTCATCGGCGGCGCCACCGGACTCGGCCCGGTCGCCTGCGAGGTTCCCGCCGAGGCCACCGTGTCCGACTTCGTCCGGCGCACGGCCCGGTCCCTGCGCGAGTCGCTGCGCTACGGCAGCGTCCCCTTCGAGGACCTCGTCACGGCGCTCTCCGCGGGCGGCGACCTCTCCCGCAACCCGCTCGCGCAGATCGCCTTCGGCGCGCACAGCGAACTGGTCCCCGAGTCCCTGCCGGCGACCGGCGCCACCTTCGACATCCGCATCGGCCACACCGGCGGCACCGCCTACGACGCCATGCTGCACGTGCTGCGCTGGGACCCCGAACCCGGTCTCGCCGTGGAGTACGCCACCTCGGTGCTCACCGCGGCGGACGCGATGGCCCTGGCCGCCTCCTTCGACCGCGCGCTGGCCGAGATGGCCGCCGCCCCCGACGGCCCGCTCACCGGCGTCTCCACCGTCACCCCGGCCCAGCAGCGCCTCCTGGACGACCGCGCGGACGGCCCGGACGGCGACTTCGGCCACGGGCTGTGGCAGCTGATCGAGGCGTCCGCGGACCGTGCCCCGGACGCGGTCGCCCTCCGGGACGGCGACGGCCGGACCCTGACCTACCGCCAGCTCCTCGCGGCGGCGGCCGTCCAGTCGGCCGCGCTGGCCGCCGCCGGGGTCGGCGAGGGCGACCGGGTGGCCGTCGCGGTCCCCCGTTGCGCACAGGAGATCGTCTCCCTCCTTGCCGTGCTGCGGCTCGGTGCCGCGTACGTCGGCATCGGCGCGGACGCCCCGCCCGCGGTCACCGCGCAGATCATGGACCGGGCGGGCGTAAGGGTGCTGCTGGGCCTCGCCGGCCGGCTGCCGGACCCGGCCGCCACCCGGGGCCGTACCGTCCTGGAGGCCGTCGATCCGTACGACCCCGGGACCGGCCCGGTGCCGCCCGCCGCGCCCGCGGACCCGGACCGGGTCGCCTATCTGGCCTTCACGTCCGGGACGACCGGCGTCCCCAAGGGGGCCATGATCCCCTGCCGGGCCGTCGTCCGGCTGGCCCACCGGCCCGCCTTCCTGCTGCCCGGCGCCGCCGCCCGCTTCCTGCGGCTGGCCCCCCTCGCCTTCGACGCCTCCACGCTGGAGATCTTCGCTCCGCTGCTGGCCGGCGGCACGCTGGAGGTCTTCACCGGCCGGCACGTGGTCGCGAGCGCCCTGGCCCGGTTCGTCCGGGACCGGGAGATCACCGGACTGTGGCTGTCGGCCGGGCTGTTCCGGCTGGTCGCCGACTTCCGGCCGGACGCCTTCCGGCGCGTGGTGCAGCTGATCACCGGCGGGGACGTGGTGCCCCCGGCGCAGGTCGCCGAGGTGCTCCGGGCCTGCCCCGGACTCCGGGTCAGCAACGGCTACGGGCCCACCGAGAACACCACGTTCACCACCGTCCACCACGTCGACGACCCGGCCGAGGTGCCCACGGGCGCACTGCCCATCGGCCGCCCCGTCGCCGGCACCGGCGTCCGGGTGCTGGACCCCGCGGGCCGCCCGGTACCGCCCGGCGGGATCGGCGAACTGTTCACCTACGGCACCGGACTCGCCCTCGGCTACGCGGGCCTGCCCGAGGAGACCGACCGGGCCTTCGGCACCTTCGGCCGGCCCGGCGGACCGCGCCTGTACCGCACCGGCGACCTGGTCCGCTGGGACGCGGACGGCAGTCTCCGCTTCCTCGGCCGGCGCGACCGCCAGGTGAAGATCCGCGGCTTCCGCGTCGAGCCGGACCAGGTGGCGGAGGTGCTGCGCCGCCACCCCGGCGTACGGGACGCGGCCGTACCGGTGGTGCCCCTCGGCAACGGCGACCACCAGCTGC
Source organism: Streptomyces sp. NPDC004561 (assembly GCF_053602155.1). Taxonomy (NCBI): domain Bacteria; kingdom Bacillati; phylum Actinomycetota; class Actinomycetes; order Kitasatosporales; family Streptomycetaceae; genus Streptomyces; species Streptomyces sp. NPDC004561. The sequence goes on along the minus strand of NZ_JBSGDB010000806.1, from coordinate 172 downwards.
TGGCGGCGGTCGTACCCGTGGAGGGCTCCGAACTCCCCTCCGACCTGCGGGACTTCGCCGCCCGGCAGCTGCCGGGACACGCACTGCCCGGCCTGTGGGCCGCGGTGCCGGAGTTCCCGGTGACGCCCAACGGCAAGCTCGACGTGGCCCGGCTGACCGCCGTCGCCGACGC
>NZ_JBSGDB010000805.1:0-2311 GCF_053602155.1 Streptomyces sp. NPDC004561 | reverse complement strand
GTCTCGGTCGACTCCCTGGGCAGCGATGCGTTCTACAAGATCATCACCCAGAGCGGCACGGTCTACACCCTGCACTGTGCGGCCACCAACGCCCTGTGTGCCCCGCCCCCGCACAAGGGCCGCTCCCTGCATCGCGATGGGTAGCGGTGACACCTCAGCCCTGATCAACGCCCACCCGCCGACGACCGCAGACCCCAGGAGGCAGACCATCACAACAGTCGAGAGCTGCTAGGGACCGCAGGGAACAACGGTCGCGCGTTAGCATCGCACAGGACAACGGCCCCTGACCGACGACCGGTCAGGGGCCGTTCACCTGTGCAGTGCGGGGCGGCCCGTGTCCCCGCCGTGCCCGATCAAGCGGGGAACCACGGGGAAAACCGGACATCCACCAGCCCCGATCACGAAGGAGGACCCGCCCGAATTCCCGGTTCGGGGACCATTCTCACCGCTGCTGCGGCGGAGTTCGGCCGACTGGCCGGCCCAGGGGACCTTAATGGCCCCGCCGGCCGATAGTTCGCATCCGAGGCACACCACCGGAACCACCGTTCGGGCCGTCTCTGGGCCGTCCGGCGGCGTTCGGCGATGACCAACGACGACAAACGCCGACGGCCCCGCTGCTGGTCAGAGAGTTGGCCGATGGCGGAGCCGCAGGTTACTGGCGCCCGGTTTCAGAGCTTTGAAGCACAGCCCCTCTTCGGCGGTGGCGGGGTCGGTGGTTGATAGGCACAGCGTGAACGGTGTTGCCGCCTGCAACTGGTGATGAGCGCCTCCAGTGCGGTGCGGCACCGGGTGTAGTGCCAGCCGGTCATGTCCCCGGCCTCGGCAGTATGGACCAGGTCGCCGTCGCCCTCGTCGCCCGCTGGCTGGCCCACACCCTCTCTCGCCTGGACATCCGTCCGGCGGGAGGACTGCGGGTCTACCTGTCCCGGGCGGTCATGAGCACGTCGGCGCACGAGTCCTAATGATCTGCGGCTTGGCGCTGGGAGCGGGGTCGCGTCGCCGATACGTCCGGAGCCGCCGCTGCCTCGGCGGTGCTCGTCTACCGGCTGCGGACGGCGTGGCTACCGCTGGAGCCTGGGTTCGTGACGCTAGGAGTGCTCCAGGTCAGCGACGCGTGGCAGCGCAGTCAGCCATGGGCGTCGTGTGCGAGCGTTCGATGCGGGAGGCGGGGTCGAGAGCGAAGCCGATGATCGCGCCGCCGCCGGCGCGGTTGTGGGCGAAGGCGGTGCCGCCGTGGGCGGCCGCGACGGCGTGCACGATCGCCAAGCCCAGCCCGGAGCCGGGCAGGCTGCGGGCGCTGTCGGCGCGGTAGAAGCGGTCGAAGACGCGGGGCAGGTCGGCCTCGGCGATGCCCGGTCCGCGGTCGCGCACCTCCACGCGCGTGCCCTTGATCACGACTTCTATCGGCTCGGTTCCGTCCCGGTCGAACTTGGCGGCGTTCTCCAGCAGGTTCGTCAGCGCCCGCTGTACCGCGTCCGGCCGGGCTCGTACGACGGTGTCGTCGGCCTCGACAAGGATCTCCCGGCCGGTGCGGCGACGGGTGAGGGCGGCCGCGTCCTCGGCCAGGGCGCCCAGGACGATCTCCGTGGGCTGTTCGGCGTTCCGGTCGCCGGCCGCGAGGTCGACCAGTTCGTTGACGAGGTTGACCAGCTCGCGGGTCTCGCTCTTCATGTCGGCGATCAGGGCCGCCTTGGCCTGACCCGGCAACTGGTCGATGCGGTCCAGGAGGGCCGCGTTGGCCTGCAACGAGGTCAGCGGGGTGCGAAGTTCGTGCCCGGCGTCCTGCACCAGGCGCCGCTGCACCTCCTCGGAGGCGGCGAGCCGGCCCAGCATCCCGTCGAACGCCCGCCCAAGACGGCCGACCTCGTCCTGCCCGGCGACGGGGACCGAGGTGTCCAGCCGGCCGGTGCGGGCCACGTCCTCGGCGACCCGGGTGAGCCGGACCAGCCGCCCGGCGATCCTGCGGGCCAGCCACCAGCCCGCGACGCCGGCCACGACGAGGACGGCGGCGCTCAGCTCGACGGTGCGTTCCTTGAGTCCCCTGAGCAGACCCTCGGTGTCGCTGTACTGCTGCGCCACCTGGACGGCGCCCCGGCCGCCGCCCAGCGCGACCGTGGCGACCCGGTAGCGGTCCCCCTCGATCTCGGTCTTGTAATAGATGATGTGTCCGGCCGTGGCGTGCGAGGCCGCAGCGCGGTCGGCCGCGCGGACCGGCTGCTGTCCCCGTACCACCGTCAGCGCTGGAGCAGGCCCCACCCGTACTCTTCCCGGCTCGCTGTGCACTGCGACACCGGAACCCCCGCTTCACCGT
>NZ_JBSGDB010000804.1:0-2317 GCF_053602155.1 Streptomyces sp. NPDC004561 | reverse complement strand
GTCCACTGGGCCCGCACCCTGATGTCCGACGTCGAGGTCGCCGACGAGCGTCACCCGATCGAGGCCTCCCTTGTCACTGCGCCGCCGTTCGGGCTGCTGCGGATTGGACATGCGCCGGGCTCCCTGCGGGTGGTGCGTGTTCCGTGCGCGGTCCGGGTTCCCACGGCCGCGCGAGTGACGCACCCCCCGGCTGGACGACCCGCGCCGCTCCCCACTCAGCGAGCGGCGCGGGTCAGCTTTCGGTGGAGGTGCTCCAGGGCGTCGAGGAGGACCGAGCGGTGGTACCAGGCCAGCCAGGCCGCGGTGTCGGCGGCCAGCACGCCGAAGGCCTCGGCCTGTGCGGGGGCCGGACGGTGCCCGGCATCGGGCCAGTGCACGGTGATCAGCCCGGTGCAGGATCCGGCCGAGGACAGGACCGGGAGGCACTGGAGCGCGCGGGCGCCCGTCCCGAGGAGGGCGCGGCGGCTGTCGTCGGACAGCAGCGCGTCGCCGGCCACGTCGGGCACGCTGACCCGCCGTCCCCGGGTCCGGGCGACCGCCTCGGCCGTGCCCTCGTCCCGGCCGCGCACGAGGTGGTCGAGGAAGGCGTCCGAGCAGCCGTAGTGGGTCTCCAGGGTCAGCGCGTTCACGGCCGGGTCCACGCTCAGCACATGGCCGGCGGCCGCCCGGCCGATGGCCAGCGCCTCGCGTAGCACGGCCTCGATCATCCGCCCCCGGCAACGGGGGTCGGGGCCGCCGCGGGCCAGGATCCGCAGCTGTGGCACGGGCAGGGAGCGGCGCCCCGGGAACCACACGTCGCCGTCCGGCGGCCGGGCCACCACCACCGCGGACACGAGGACCCGCAGCGGTACGTTGAACCGCTGCGAGGCCTCCCGCAGCGCCCGGAAGGCGCTGCCGGAGTCCGGCAGGCCGTAGCGGGCCATGAGCATGCCCTGCGCCATGCCGATCACCGGTGCGGTACGGACCCGGGCCCGCAGTGCGCGGACCTCCTCGTGCAGGTCCTGGTACGAGGGCCGCAGCGGGTCCGCCATCTGGGACCGCCAAGCGGGCAGTTCCTCCACCTGCGAGGCGGCACGGGCCAGTTCCCGCAGCGCCTCGTCGAGGGTGGCGTAGAGCTGTACGCCGTCCAGACGGGCCAGGTGCACCGCCTCGCGCACCCCCGGCCGGGCCCGGACGATGATCAGGTCCGGGCGGCCGCTGCGCGCCCGGGTCGTCTCGCTGAGCGTGCGCAGCACGGCGGCGCCGCCGAGCTGCACATGGGCCATGTCCAGGACGGGCCGCAGCCCGGCGCGGTCCGCCTGTTCCAGATGACCGCGCAGTTCCTCCGACCAGGCCCGGGCCCCGTGCGCGTCGAGGCTGCCGGACATGCGCAGGAGCAGGGCGCCCTCGGCGGGGAGTCCCTCGACCACGGCGGACTCGATGACGAGGGGGGCCGGCGCGCCCGGCCGGTCGGAAGAAGCTTTCATGGCATCACCCAGACAGGACGTCAGTGAGGTCTCGAAGGGCCGCTTCCTGACCTTGGACCACCACATTGCACGGCAGTAACTGGTCTCTCAACCGCAGGGCGGACGCCATGGTCGCGTGCGCCCGGGCACCGGGCAGAGCGGCCGCGCGCGGGGCCTCCCGGACGCGGGGCCCCGGCTGGACGACGGGCAGCGCGCGTCCGGAGAAGGCGGTTCCGCCGGGCTGGGCGCACGCAGGGAGCAGCCGGTCGTCGGCCGACGTACCGCCGGACGGGTGAGGTTCGGCGTGCCCGCTTCGGTGCGGCCGGCCGGTGCCCCATGCCCGCGGGGCCCGGTCGGTCGCGCGGGCCCAGCGCCCACGGCAGTCCGGCGGCGGGTGCGGGCGACGAGGGCCACCGTGACCCTGCCGTCGCCCCCGCCGACAGCACGCAGCATGCGATCCGGGGCGGCCTCAGTGGACATGCGCCCTCTCCACCCCGACCGCCCCCGGCCGGCCGCGCGTCTGCCGGAGCAGCATCAGACAGGCCGCGGCGACCTCGCCGACGCGGATGCGCAGCAGGCGGGCGTCGGGGGTGCGGCCGTGGGGGTCGCCGGGCGGGCCGGGCTTCCACAGGGCCAGGTGGTACGGGCTCGGGGGCGGGCCCCACAGGCGTGGCGAGACGGGTCCGAACAGGGTGACGGAGCGGGTGCCGTGGGCCACCGCGAGATGGGCGAGACCGGTGTCGCCGCTGAGCACCAGGGCTGACCCGGCCACCAGCGCGACCAGTTCCAGCAGCCCCCGGTCGGCCTCGACGACGTCCTGCCGGGAGCCGGGCCGGGTCGCGGCCACGTACCGGGGCAACGTGAACGCGCCC
>NZ_JBSGDB010000803.1:0-2325 GCF_053602155.1 Streptomyces sp. NPDC004561 | reverse complement strand
CCAGCGGCGGTCGTGGCGGTAGGCCCGCAGGGCGGCCTTGGCGCGGGCGCGGGGGCGGCGGCCGTAGAAGCGGCGGGCCCACGGGGAGCCGGGGCGGGCCAGCCGGACCGCGCCGACGAGCGCGACCAGCGGCACGATCACGCCGAACACCGCGATCCGGGCCTTGCCCTTGCTGAGGGCGACGAGGGAGAGCAGGAAGTTGCCGGCGATGTTGGAGATGACCGTGCCCCGGTCGGCCAGTTCCTGCTGGGACAGGTCGTTGACGCCGAACGGGGCGAACCCGGCCAGCAGCAGCGCCACGAGGGCGGCGGTGAGCACGACGACCTCGACGCTCTTGCGGCCCTCCTCGGTCCAGTACACGTCGTCCAGGTGCAGGATCAGCGCGAACTCGTCCAGGACCAGTCCCACGCCCGTGCCGAACAGGACGGCCGCGACCGCTCCGCCGGTGCCGTGCCGGTCGCTGGCGACGGCGCCGAAGCCGCCGACGACGGTGAGGACGATGCCGGGGACCACGTGGTGGATGTGCATCCCCCCCGCGCTGACGTTGTGGAACGGGCCCCGGCCGGCCCTGATCAGACGGGTGATCACCCGCGTCACCAGGAAGGTCAGCACGAACGCGGCGAGGGCGAGCAGCAGGGGAAGCTTGCCCGGTTCGACGACGTTCCGTACCCACCAGTGCCCCATGTGCGCACTTTATCCCTGGCACCCGTGGGCGGCTCCGCGACCGCCGGGTAACCTGCGCCGGTGCTCAAGTCCTCCCCGCTCGACGGCCTCCGCTTCGCCTTCGGCACGCTGACCGTGCTGCCCGTACGGGTGCACCGCTGGGACCGGGACGCCGCGCGCGGGGCATGCTGAGCGCCGTCGCGGTCGGCCTGGTCGTCGGCGGCCTCGCGGCCGGGCTCGGGCTAGTGCTGCTCTTCCTGGGCGCCGGGCCGCTGCTCGCCGCCGTCGGCTCCGTCGCCGTACCGGCCGCGCTGACCCGCGGGCTGCACCTCGACGGGCTCGCCGACACGGCCGACGGGCTGGGCAGCGGCAAGCCCGCCGAGGACGCCCTCAGGATCATGAAGCAGTCGGACATCGGGCCGTTCGGCGTCCTCACCCTGGTGCTGGTGCTGCTGGCCCAGGTGGCCGTGCTGGCGCAGCTCTACGGCGGCTCCTGGGCCCGGGGGGCCGCGGCGGCGGTGACCTCGGCGGTGGCCGCCCGGCTCGCGCTCACCCTGGCCGCGCGCGCCGGGGTGCCGGCCGCCCGGCCGGAGGGGCTGGGCGCGGCCGTCGCCGGGGTGGTGCCGGTGCCGGGGGCGCTGGCCCTCGCGGCCGTCTGCACGGCCGGCTCCGCCGCCTGGGGCACGGTCCTCGGCCCGTACGGCGGGCTGCGCGCGGCGGCCGCCGTGCTGCTCGCGCTCGCCGTCGCCGAACTCCTGCTGCGCCGCTGCACCCGCCGCTTCGGCGGGGTCACGGGCGACGTGTTCGGCGCGCTCGCGGAGACGGCCGCGACGACGGCGCTGGTGGTGCTGTCGTTCGGCCGCTGATCGGCCGGACGCTAGGCTCTCGCCCGTACACGGACATGAAGTGCGATCGGGGGACTCCGTGCTCAAACTGCGCCGCGCCATGGCCTGGTTCGTCGACTTCGGCCTGGTGGTGACGGTGGCCGCGCTGCTCGCCGTGCTCACCTTCCACCGGATCACCGCGCTCGTCACGGACGTGCCGGACCTGGCCACACGCGGCGGCCTCGACCTGCTGACCTCGCGCGGCGACGTCGTCGGCGCCTCCAGGGTCCTAGGGCTGTCGCTGTGGGACAGCGTGGTGCTGGACGTGGAGGAGGCGTTCGGGGCGCTCGTCCTCGTCACGTTCCTCTACCAGTGGGCCTGTCTGGTGCTGCTCGGCCGCACCCTCGGCAAGGGCCTGCTCGGCCTGCGGGTCACCCCGCGGCTGTCCCGGCACGCCCTGCGCCGGGCCGCCGTCACCACCGCCGCCGACGTCGCCGTCTACGCGCTGGCCTGCGTGCTGCTGGTCGAGGGCCGGTTCGTGCTGTCGCTGCTGGTGTGGACGGTCGCGGTGGTGCTGTTCCTGGTCAACGCCCTGCCGGTGTTCTTCGCCGGCCGCCGCTCCCTCGCCGACCGGCTGGCCGGCACCTCGGTCGAGGGGGCGCTTCAGCGGGCGGAGGCCACTCCGTGGGGCAACGTGCCCCAGGGGTGAGCGCCGGTGCCGGACTCGTAGGCATCGGTGAAGCGGCGGCGGGCCGGGCCGTACGGGCGCGGGCCCCTGGTGGGCACGGTGGTGTGCCGGCGGGCGTTCGGCGGCAGCTCCCAGGTCACCGGTTCGCGG
>NZ_JBSGDB010000802.1:0-2326 GCF_053602155.1 Streptomyces sp. NPDC004561 | reverse complement strand
GCCGTCGACGCGACGGCCGGGCCGGCTGCGGCAGCGGCGGGCCACGCCCCTGCGAGCCGCTGTTCCGCCGCCCCGGGTCTCAGAGGTCGAACTCGTGCGGCGGCAGGTCCAGGGTGTAGCAGGCCTCGCGGACCACGGCCTGCTCGGTCTTGTCGAAGTCGCCGTCGGCGCCGCCGATGACGATGCCGATCTGGACGACGGCCCGGGCCTCGGCGGGCTTCTTCTTCGCCTTGGCGATCTCCTGCAGCACGCTCACCTTGCCGAAGGCGAAGTCGGTGGTCAGCTTGTCCAGGTTCTCCTCGAAGCGGCGCCGCAGGTCGTCCGCCGGGAAGTTCTGCAGCACCTCGTTCGTGGAGATCAGCTGGGCCACCCGCTGCCGCTCCGACGGGTCCACGGTGCCGTCGGCGGCGGCCACGAGCGCGCACATCGCCATGCTCGCGTCCCGGAACGCCCCGCTCTTCAGGTCGTTCTTCCTCGCCACCAACTGCGTCTGCATCTGCGACGCCGAATCCTTGATGCGGTCCCACAGCGCCATGCCCACTCCTCGTATCCATGGCCGGGTGCTTCAGGCACCTCGCCGGCAACTTCTACAACACGGTAGAAACTGACGGCGTCTCCGGAAAGTTCCGGACGGCGGGACCGGACTCATTTCGTGGCGGGGAGCCCTGTCCGTGCCGCCGCCGTCTTTTCCCGGCGGCGGCGTTCGCGGCGGCCGACGCGGGGCTCCTGGTCGGGGAGCCAGCCGAAGGCGAGGCAGCTGCCGGTGGCGCCGAGGAGGAGGCCGACGAAGAAGCCGCCCAGGTTGGAGGTCAGCCAGGTGCCCAGGGAGAGCAGGATGCCGGTGAGGGAGTAGAAGAGCCGCTGCGTGGGGTTGAAGAGGATCAGCAGGCCCAGCAGCACCATCAGGCCCGGCAGCAGATAGCCCGCCAGGCCCTGCATGCCGATGTGCATGACGACCTTCATCGAGGCCTTCTCGGTGAGCAGGATCTCGCCGCCGCCCAGGGCGAGCAGCAGCCCGCCCCAGAACGGCCGGCGGGCCCGCCATCCGCGGAAGGCGGCCCTCGCACCCCGGCGTGGACGGTCCGGCACGCGGATCAGCAACCCGAGCCGCTGAAGCGGAGATTGAGACCGGGCAGCTTGAACACGCCAGCGGTGGTCGCGTAGTTCGTCTGCCGCAGATTGGCGATGCGCACGGTGTCGGCCTGCTGGCTGAAGACGCCGATCGGCCCCTTCACGCCCGCCTTGGTGAGCGTGCTGGCGTCGTTGCCGATCTCGATGTTGTTGAACGCGGCGTCACCCGACAGCTGGGTGGAGTCGGTGGTGAGGTCGCTGGCGGTCACCTTCTCGGCGCCGCTGCCCGCGGTGATGAGCAGGTTGGTGCCGCCGAGGTCGACGCTCTGGCACAGCTTGGTGAGCGTGGCGTTCTTGATGGCCGAGGTGACGACGAGCTCCTGGCCGCCGGTGTCGCCCGCGTTCGGGCTGCCCTCCGCCATGTTGTCGAGGGCCCCGAACTGCTCGAAGCCGGTGCCGTTCAGCTCCGTCGCGGTGACCGTGAACGGCATGCCGGAGATCGCGAACTGCACGCCCAGCGCTCCCTGCGCGGTGAGGACCGCGAGGGCGGCCGCCACGAGGGTGGCGGGTACCGCCATCACCGCGGCCCGGCGGGCCCGGACGCGTCCCCGTCTCGGGCCGCCGCCGGTGGTCCCGGCGCTGCTCGGTGGTTCGGAGGGTGAACCGCTTCCCGGGTTCTCGGGGGTGTTGCCGGCGGACGCGACGTCCGGGGACGAGGCCATGTCTGCTCCCATGGGCATGGATCAATGCGGGTTGGGCTTCAGTGGCGCGATGTCCTGGCGCGGACAGCGGCCGCCGCGGACGTCTCCTCGTACTCCCGGCGGGCACAAGGGCTTTCTCGTTACGCGGCGGTAGCCTGCGGCGAAGTTACCGCCGGTTACTTCGGAGGGTCAAGGGAGATGTGAAAAAAGGGTGTCGGATGTGCGCGACTCTTGCCCGAAAGCCACAACTACCTTGTCGCGCCTTGACGTTGATGGTTGATCAGGTCTACAACTTCCCCTGATTCCACGGATCCGTGGCGCCGGATCCGCGGAGCGGCAGCGGTCGTGTCCCGCAGGGGCGCCGGCCGCGTTCCCGGCCCTCTCAGGGCAACCGCTCCACATCCCCGTGCACGGCGGCCGACCCCGTACGCGCACGCTCCTCGCTCCACGACACGCCCACGGCAATCGCTCCACATCCACGCGGCCGCGGCACGGTCCGCTTCCCCCTCGGTCCGTGCCGGCCGCCCCCTGCCCGGCCCGGCCGGAGGCCTTCC
>NZ_JBSGDB010000801.1:0-2336 GCF_053602155.1 Streptomyces sp. NPDC004561 | reverse complement strand
GCGCGCAGGGCGTGCCCGGTGACGGCGAGCGTGGCCGTGAGCGCGAGCAGGGGCAGCCCGGCCCGTACCGGCGCGCCCGGCTCCCACCAGGGCAGGACCGCGGCGCCCGCGATCAGCGGGGTCAGCGCGGCGAGCAGCAGCCGTTCCCGGGCCAGCACGAGCAGGACGCCCGCCGCCGCCAGATAGAGCGACTGCGCCGCCGCCGCGAGGAGCACCGGGCCGCCGCCGGCGAGCGGGGCGGCCGCGGCGGTGGCGAGCCCCGCCCCGAGGGGGGCGCCGGTCAGGAGGGTGCGGGCGGGCTCCCGGCGGCCGGTCGCCATCCGTAAGTGGGCGCGGTGGCCGAGACCTTGGCCCCACGCCCAGGAGACGAGGCCCGCGACGATCAGGGCGGCGGCGTGCCCGCCGGGGTGCCACAGGGGCGCGGTGAGCAGGTAGGCGAGGCCCGGCAGCGCGAACAGGACTCCGCGCAGCAGGCAGCGGACGTGGTCCGGGCGCCAGGCGTCGGCCGGCGCCGCGGGCTCGGGGAAGGTACGGGGGACCCGGTCGTAGAGGGCGGTGGCGAGCGAGAAGAGGTTCGGATGGCCGTACCGCTCCCCGATCTGCTCGGCGGTCAGGCCCTCGGCCTCCAGCAGGGCGGCGACCTCGTAGGGGTGGACGGCGGGGCCTATGCGGTCGGCGAGTTCGGCGGCCAGCCGGCTCACCTCCTCGTCGTCGGGGCCGTGGCCGGGCAGCCGGAGGGACAGTGTGCGGTCGTCGTGGTGCGCGAGCCGCAGTGCCAGGGTGTCCTGTTCGGGGCCGCCCGGTTCCAGGGCCATGGGTCCGCTCATCCGGCCAGGCTCCCCGCGGCGGTGCGGACGGCCGGTCCCGGTGTCGCCGGGGCGGTGAACGGGTCGGCGTGGGCGGGCAGTTCGAGGTAGATCGAGCGGAAGGTGTCGATGGTCTGGCGCAGGGTGAACTGCTCGATCACGCGCAGCCGGGCCGCCTCCCCCATCGCCCCGCGCCGCCCGGCGTCGCCGAGCAGTTCCAGCGCGGCCGCGGCCATGCGGGCGGGGTCGCGCGGCGGCACGACGAGCCCGGTGTCGCCGACCGCCTCCCGTACCCCGCCCACGTCGGTGGAGACGGTGGCCCGTCCGCAGGACATGGCCTCGATGAGGGTGAACGGGAAGCCCTCGCTGATGCTGGAGAGCATGACGACGTTCCCGGCCGCGTAGGCGTCCTTGATGTCGTCGACGCGCCCCTCGAAGGTGACGGCGTCCGCGTGTCCCAGCTCGGCCGCGAGCGCCTCGCAGCGTTCCCGGTACGCCTCTCCGCCGCGCGGTGTCCCGCCGAACAGCCGCAGGCGTGCCTCGGGCGTCCGTTCCCGGACGAGGGCGAAGGCGCGAATGAGCGTCTCCAGGTCCTTGATGGGGTCCACGCGGCCCGCCCAGCTCAGCGTGGGGACGTCCGGTTCGGGTCCGGCGGGTGGGAAGGCGGCGGGGTCCACGCCGTTGTAGACCGTGCGGATGGACCGCGGGTCCGCACCGCCCTGCTCCTCCCACAGCCGGTTGTAGCGGTTGCCCGGGGTGATCAGGGCGGCCCGGCGGTAGCTCTCCTCGGCGAGCAGCCGGAAGAAGCCGAGGACGACGGCCTTGACCGGCCATCGGTAGGGGGCGGTGCGGTAGCCGAGGTAGCGCTCGCGCAGATAGACGCCGTGCTCGGTGAGCAGCAGCGGGACCTCGTACCGGTCCAGTCCGGCGAGGCCGGGCAGGACGGCGACGCCGCCGCTGACCGCGTGGGCCACGCCGTGCCGCGGCGGGGGCGCGGCGAGCGGGCGCAGGGCGTGTTCGAGCAGGGCGGTGGCGGTGACCGCGTCGTGCAGGGTGGGCCGGGCCTCGCGGACGGCGAGCCCCGGGCGGTTCCACACGGCCGCGAGGACGGCGATGGCCCGGTCGCCGCGCAGGAACGGGCTGAGCGTGCCGTCGGCGGCGGCCCGCGCCATGGTGTAGAGGGCGGGCGCGAACTGGGCCTCGGCGTGCGGGTCGAGCAGGGCGGTCAGAAAGAGTTCGTAGGCGTCGGCGAGCCGGTCGCGTGTCCGGCCCCGGGGCGGACGGCCCTCGGGCGGGGCTCCCCACATGGGCACGGAGAGCACGTGCCGGACGTGGGCGGGCAGGTCCCATACGACGGGTTCGCGTCCGGTGCCGGTGACGGCGACGATGTCGAAGTCGAGGTCGGGCATGCCCTGGACGAGCTGGTCGCACCAGACGCTGACGCCGCCGTGGCTGTGCGGGTAGGTGCCTTCGGTGAGCAGGGTGACGTGCGCCGCGCCGGAGCGGCGCGCGCCGTGGTGAACGTGCATC
>NZ_JBSGDB010000800.1:0-2338 GCF_053602155.1 Streptomyces sp. NPDC004561 | reverse complement strand
TTCCAGATCTGCCAGAAGGTCACCACGCTGCGGGACGGCGCCTGGATCGCCAGCGAGTCCCTCGACGGCATGACGGAGGACGACCTGGTCCGCCGCGCTCGGCGTACGGGTGGTCGAACGGCTCGGCGGCGGCACGCTCGCGCTCCGTCTCGCGCCGCCGGTTCGCCGCACGCTCGGCCGCCGTCGCGTTGTCGTCCTGTCGGTTGCGGTCGTTGCGCTGATTCATGCGGTGCCGGGTACCCGGGCCGCGGCCCCCACAACGTCGGTCCCGGCGTGTCGAACGGTCGGCCCGGGGCACTGGGAGACGATGGGTGAAGCCCGCGACGGGCAGGGGCCGGACCGGAGGGACAGCGGCGGCATGGAGCAGCGGGTGGCACCGCGGACGACGGGCACGGTGACGGCGGCGGCCGGGGCGGCCTCCGGCGGCCCGGAACGGCGCGAGGGCGGTCCTGTGAGCCCTGCGGACGACGGCGCACGCGTGCGCGACGAGGCCGGCCCTGGTCCAAAAAACGTCGAACACGCTCCACAGGACGCCGAACCCGCCCCGGACGACCCCGCACCCCCGCCCGACGCCACCGACGTCCGGCGCCGGATTCCGCGTACCGATGTGGTGCTGCGCGACCCCCGGCTGGCCGCATCCGTGGAGCGGCTCGGTGTGAGTGTGGTGAAAAGTGCCGTGCGGCAGGCGCAGGAGCGGGCCCGGGCGGGGCGGATCCCGCCGGAGCGGGTGCCGGAGGCGGCGCTGGACCTGCTGCCCGACACCGCGAGCGGTCTGCGCCCGGTGCTGAACGCCACCGGGGTGCTCCTGCACACCAACCTCGGCCGGGCCCCGCTCTCGGCCGCCGCCCGGCAGGCCGTCCAGGAGGCCGCCGGACCCACGGACGTGGAACTCGACCTGGCGACCGGGGTACGGGCCCGCCGGGGCCGCTCCGCCCTCGCCGCGCTGCGCGCGCGGGTGCCCTCCGCCGGGGCCGTCCATGTCGTGAACAACGGCGCCGCCGCGCTCGTCCTGGCCGCCACCGCGCTCGCGGCCGGCAAGGAGATCGTCGTCAGCCGGGGCGAGATGGTGGAGATCGGCGACGGCTTCCGCCTGCCCGACCTGCTGGTGTCGACCGGCGCCCGGCTCCGCGAGGTCGGCACCACCAACCGCACGACCGCCGCCGACTACGCCGACGCGATCGGCCCCGGCACCGGATTCGTGCTGAAGGTGCACCCGTCCAACTTCCGCATCACCGGCTTCACCCGTTCCGCCGAGGTCGCCGAACTCACCCGCCTGGGCGTCCCGGTCGTCGTCGACATCGGCTCCGGCCTGCTCGCCCCGCACCCGGCGCTGCCCGAGGAGCCCGACGCCGACACCCCGCTGCGCGCGGGCGCCGCCCTGGTCACCGCCAGCGGCGACAAACTGCTCGGCGGACCCCAGTGCGGACTGCTGCTCGGGGACGAGGACCTGGTCCGCGCCCTCGCCCGGCATCCGCTGGCCCGCGCCCTGCGCGTCGACAAGCTGACCCTGGCCGCGCTGGAGGCCACCCTCACCGGCCCGCCCACCCCGACCGCCCTGGCGCTCACCTGCGACCCGGCCGCCCTCCTGGCCCGCGCCCGGCGGCTCGCCGCCGAGCTGGGCGCCGACGGGATCGACGCACGGGCCGTGGAGAGCACCGCCACCGTCGGCGGGGGAGGCGCGCCCGGGGTCACCCTGCCCAGCGCGGCGCTCGCCCTGCCCGAGTCCTACGCCGCCGCCCTGCGCACCGGCCGGGTCCCGGTCGTCGGACGCCTGGAGGCCGGGCGCTGCCTGCTGGACCTGCGGTCGGTGCCGGCGGAGGACGACGACCGGCTCGCCGGGGCCGTCCGGGAGGTGCGGCCGCCGGGCGAGAAGGACACGCGGGGCGGCGGTGCGGTGCCGCCCCCGGCGGAGAGGCGGGCGTGATGCGGGTCCTCGCCACGGCCGGCCATGTCGACCACGGGAAGTCCGCCCTGGTCCGGGCCCTCACCGGCATGGAGCCCGACCGCTACGCGGAGGAGCGCCGCCGGGGCCTCACCCTCGACCTGGGCTTCGTGTGGACGCGGCTCGGCCCCGACGGGGACCACCTCGCCTTCGTCGACGTGCCCGGGCACGAGAGGTTCGTGCCGACCATGCTGGCCGGCGTCGGACCCGTGCCCGCCGTGCTGTTCGTGGTCGCCGCCGACCAGGGCTGGCAGCCCCAGTCGCAGGAGCACCTGGCCGTCCTCGACGCGCTCGGCGTCCGGCACGCCGTCCTCGCGGTGACCCGCAGCGACCTCGCGGACCCCGAACCCGTGCGCGCGGACGCCGTCGAGCAGCTTCTGCAGGCCGCCGAAGTGC
>NZ_JBSGDB010000799.1:0-2350 GCF_053602155.1 Streptomyces sp. NPDC004561 | reverse complement strand
GCCGCGCTGAACGGCGGCGAGCCCGGGCGGGTCCGGGGACCACTGCGGTCCCGAGGGTGCGGGTCCGGCGGGCGTGCCGGCGGCCCTCTGGGTGCGGCCGGGTCGGTCGCGCGCGGACCGGGCGCGGACCCGGCCGGCCGGCGATCCGCGGGTACGGTTCGGGCGGGCGCCGGGCCCGGGGGGTGCTGCGGGGCCGGGCCCGGGGGTGCCGGTCAGCCGAAGAAGACGCCGACCTCCTTGTACAGCTTCGGGTCGACCGTCTTCAGCTTGGCCGTGGCGTCCGCGAGGGGCACGCGGACGATGTCGGTGCCGCGCAGCGCGACCATCTTGCCGAAGTCGCCCTCCTGGACGCAGTCGACGGCGTGCAGACCGAAGCGGGTGGCGAGCCAGCGGTCGAAGGCGCTCGGGGTGCCGCCGCGCTGGATGTGCCCGAGGACCGTGGTCCGGGCCTCCTTGCCGGTGCGCTTCTCGATCTCCTTGGCCAGCCACTCGCCGATCCCGGACAGCCGGACGTGCCCGAAGGAGTCCAGCGACTCGTCCTTCAGGACCACCTCGCCGTCCTTCGGCATGGCGCCCTCGGCGACCACGACGATCGGGGCGTAGGAGGCCTTGAAGCGGGAGGTGATCCAGGCGCACACCTGGTCGAGGTCGAAGCGCTGCTCGGGGATGAGGATGACGTTGGCGCCGCCGGCCAGCCCGGAGTGCAGGGCGATCCAGCCGGCGTGGCGGCCCATCACCTCGCAGACGAGGACCCGCATATGGGACTCGGCGGTGGTGTGCAGGCGATCGATGGCCTCGGTGGCGATGTTGACGGCGGTGTCGAAGCCGAAGGTGTAGTCGGTGGCGGACAGGTCGTTGTCGATGGTCTTGGGCACGCCGACACAGGGCACGCCGTACTCGTCGGACAGCCGGGCGGCGACCCCGAGGGTGTCCTCGCCGCCGATGGTGATGAGGGCCTCGATCTCCTGCTTGGCCAGGTTGTCCTTGATCCGGCGGATGCCGTTCTCGACCTTGAGCGGATTGGTCCGCGAGGAGCCGAGGACGGTGCCGCCGCGGGGCAGGATGCCCCGCACGGCGGGAATGTCGAGGCGGATGGTGTCGCCCTCGAGGGGTCCCCGCCAGCCGTCCCGGAAGCCGACGAAGTCGTAGCCGTACTCCTGCACGCCCTTGCGTACGACGCCCCGGATGACGGCGTTGAGCCCGGGGCAGTCGCCGCCTCCGGTCAGTACTCCGACACGCATGAAATGTCCCTTCGCCGCGATTGCCTGACGCTCAGTCACGCTAGTGGTGATGCGCGTCACATCGGGAGAGGCGGGAAGGGTGATTCCGGTGCGTTGCGCCCGAAGACGAACGGCCGCGGGCTATTCGTCGTCGAGGCCGCGCTCGATCGCGTACCTCACCAGCTCCACCCGGTTGTGCAGTTGGAGCTTGCCGAGGGTGTTCTGGACGTGGTTCTGCACGGTGCGGTGGGAGATGACGAGGCGTTCGGCGATCTGCTTGTAGCTCAGGCCCTTGGCGACGAGCCGCAGCACCTCCGTCTCCCGCTCGGTCAGCCGGGGCGCGCCCGGCTCTCCGGCGTCGGGCGCGGGGGCCGGCTCGGCGGCCAGGCGGCGGTACTCGCCGAGGACGAGCCCGGCCAGACCCGGGGTGAACACCGGGTCGCCGACCGCGGTGCGGCGCACCGCGTCCAGCAGTTCCTCGGTGGAAGCCGACTTCAGCAGGTAGCCGGTCGCGCCGGACTTGACCGCCTCCAGGACGTCGGCGTGCTCGCCGCTCGCGGAGAGGACCAGGACCCGCAGGGCCGGGTTGTGGGTGACCAGCTCCTTGCACACCTGGACGCCGGGCTTGGCCGGCAGGTTGAGGTCGAGCACGAGGACGTCCGGGGCGGCGGCCCTGGCGCGGCGGACGGCCTGCTCGCCGTCGCCCGCGGTGGCGACCACCTCGAAGCCGGACTCGGCCAGGTCGCGGGCGACCGCGTCGCGCCACATGGGGTGGTCGTCCACCACCATGACCTTGATCGGGTCCTGCCCCTGTGTCATCGCCGCTCCGCCTTCTTCCCCCGCGCCCGTTCGGCGCCCTTCGGTGCTTTCGGTACCTTCAGTTCGACCTCCGTGCCCTGCCCGGGCACGGAGATCAGCTCGGCGCTGCCGCCGAGGTCGCGCAGCCGGCCCCGGATCGACTGGGCGACGCCGAGCCGGCCCTCGCCCTCGGCCTGGGCGAGCCGGCCCTCGG
This sequence comes from Streptomyces sp. NPDC004561, assembly GCF_053602155.1. Classification (NCBI taxonomy): domain Bacteria; kingdom Bacillati; phylum Actinomycetota; class Actinomycetes; order Kitasatosporales; family Streptomycetaceae; genus Streptomyces; species Streptomyces sp. NPDC004561. Next base: position 118 of record NZ_JBSGDB010000799.1, on the reverse strand, counting down.
GAATGCCGGGGCCGTCGTCCCGGACGGTGACGACGATCTCCTCGGGCTCGTCCTCGACCAGGATCCAGGCCCGTGCCTCCTCGCCGGCGTGTCCGCGCACGTTGTCCAGGGCGGCCCC
>NZ_JBSGDB010000798.1:0-2354 GCF_053602155.1 Streptomyces sp. NPDC004561 | reverse complement strand
GGTGCCCCCACCGGCCCCCCCCCCGCCCCCCCCGGCGCCCGCGCCCGCGGGCGCGGGGGGGGGGGCCCCCCCCCCCCCCCCCCGGCCCCGGTCGTGCGGGTCCTCCCGTGCGTGACGGTCAGACGTACCGGGCCAGGAACTGGACGCCCAAGCTGGTGGCGGACACCACCAGCCACAGGCAGCCCCCGAGGAGCAGGGGCGCGGGGCCGGTCCGGCGCAGCCTGGAGGGCTCGGTGGACAGGCCGATCGCGGACAGGGCGACGGTGATCAGGAAGACGGAGAGCGTGCCGAGCGGGCCGCGGGCGCCGGACGGGACGAGGCCGGCCGTGTTCACGGCCGCCAGGACGAGGAAGCCGACGAGGAACCACGGCACCAGCCGGCCGACGCGCACCCTGCCGGGGAGACCCTGCCCGGAACCCGCCACGTCACCGTCGGCCGACCGTGCGCGGCGGCGGGCGAGGGCGGCGAGGCCCAGGCAGATCGGGATGATCAGCAGCGTGCGGGCCAGCTTGACCACCACCGCGTAGTCGGCCGCCGGGCCGCCGTAGGTGGTGGCGGCGGCGACCACCGACGACATGTCGTTGACGGCGGTGCCCGCGAACAGGCCGAAGGCGTGCTGGCTCATGCCCAGCAGATGCCCGAGGGCGGGGAAGGTGAGTACCGCGGCGATGTTGAACACGAAGATCGTGGAGACGGCGTAGGCCACCTCCGCCTCGGCCGCGCCGATGACCGGTGTGACCGCGGCGATCGCGGAGGCGCCGCAGATGCCGGTGCCCACACCGATCAGGGTGCGCAGATCGCGTACGACTCCCAGGCGGCGTCCGATTCCGTACGCCGCCGTCAGGCAGACCGCGAGGGTCACGATCATCACCGGCAGCGAGCCGACACCGACCCGCAGCACCTGGCCCAGGGACAGCTGCGCGCCCAGTACCACCACCGCCGCCTGGAGCACACCGCGCCCGGCGAAGGCGATACCGGGCCGCGTCCGCTCCCCGGGCCGCACCGCGACCGCCACCAGCACCCCGAGCACGATGCCGCTCACCGGCCCGCCGACGACGGGAACCAGCCGGCCCAGTGCGGTCGCGACCAGGGCGACACCGACGGCGAGGCCCAGCCCGGGGAGCCGGACGGCCACGCCGGGGAGCCGGGCGGCGAGGGCGGAGGCGAGGTGGGGCGGGCGGGTGGTCCCTGACCGGGAGAGGCTGGCGTCCTTCATGATCACCACTTTGGGCGGCCCCGCGCCCGCGCTGTAGCCCTTGATCGAGCAAGAGGTCATAGCCCAGACGTATGACTCCCTCATACGCTGGCGCTGTGACAGACTCCTCCGTGCCGGACCCCCGTACCGTTCACCTGCCCCTGCGCACGCCCGATCTGGAGTCGCTGAGGCTCCTCGTCCTCGTGGCCGACCTGGGCAGCCTGGGCCGGGCGGCCGAGCGGCTGCGGATCTCCCAGCCGTCCGCCAGCCGCCGGCTCTCCACGCTGGAACGCGGGCTGGGGCTGGTGCTGGTCGACCGGACCCGCCGCGGCTCCCGGCTGACGCTGGCCGGGCAGGCCGTCGTCGGACACGCCCGGCGCGTCCTGGACGACCTGGACGAGCTGCTCGCCGGGGCCGGCAGACTGCGCGACCGGCGGGACGCCGAACTGCGCGTCGCGGCGAGCCTGACGATCGCGGAGTACCTGCTGCCGGTCTGGATCAGCGAGCTGCGCGGCCGCCGCCCGGAGCTGTACATCGGGCTGCAGGTCACCAACAGCGAACACGTGCCCGAGCTGATCGAGTCGGGCGAGGCCGACATCGGGTTCATCGAGGGACCGCGCCTGTCCCGGGTGATGTCCACGCGGCAGGTGGCCGAGGACCGGCTCGTCGTCGTGGTCGACCCCGGTCACCCGTGGGCGCGGCGGCGCGAACCGCTGTCGGCGCAGGAGCTGTCCCGTACGGCGCTGGTGCTGCGCGAGAGCGGTTCCGGCACGCGGCAGACCCTGGACCGGGCCCTGTACCTGGCCGGCTGTGAACGCGTCCGGCCCCTGGTGGAACTGGGCTCGACGGCCGCCGTGCGCGGCGCGGTGATCGCCGGCACCGGGCCGTCCGTCCTGAGCGAGCTGGCCGTCCGCGGGGACATCGCTGAGGGCCGGCTGATCGGCGTCGACGTCGCGGGCGTCGACCTCACCCGCGACCTGCGTGCGGTCTGGCCGCGGGGGCGCCGCCTGGTGGGCCCGGCGGCGGAACTGGTCGCGGTGGCCCGCCAGGCGGTCACTGGCGAGCGGCCTGCCGGCGCGTAGAGGACGGGGTGGCCGAGCAACTCGCCGTAGAAGCGGGCCATTTCGGCGGGGTCGGCGCAGTCGAAGGTGACGGCGGC
>NZ_JBSGDB010000797.1:0-2377 GCF_053602155.1 Streptomyces sp. NPDC004561 | reverse complement strand
GAGACCGACCCCCGGCAGGAGGCGGGGGGTTACACGGTGGCGCACCTCGGGGACGCGGCAGTGGCCGCGATCAGCCCGCTGTACCAGGAGTCGCAGCCGGTGGCCTGGAACGTCTCCTTCGCCGTGGCCGACGCGGACGCGGCGGCACGGCGGGTGGAGGAGGCCGGCGGGACGGTGGTCCTCGGCCCGATGGACGTGTTCGACGCGGGCCGGTTCGCGGTGGCCGTCGACCCGGCCGGCGCGGTGTTCCAGCTGTGGCAGGCGCGCGCCTTCCCGGGTGCCGGGCTGTTCAACGCGCCCGGGTCGCTCGGCTGGGTGGAGCTGGCGACCCGCGACACCGACCGGGCCCGGGACTTCTACACCTCGGTGTTCGGCTGGAGCGTCAACGCCTCGCAGTGGTACACGCAGTGGGGTGTCGGCGGGGAGGACTTCGGCGGTATGGCCGACATGGGCGACCGGTACCCGCCCGAGGCGCCCGCGCACTGGCTGCCGTACTTCTCGGTCGACGACGTGGACGCCTCCGCGGAGGTCACGGCGCGGGCGGGCGGCGCCGTCGTCACACCTCCCGCGTCGATGCCGAACGGCCGGCGCCTCGCGGGGCTGCGGGATCCCCAGGGCGCGGCGTTCGGCGTGTACCGGGCGCCCGCGGAGGACTGACGCCTGCGCCTGCGACGCTCAGGCCCGCACTGCGCCCGTCCGGCCCTCCAGGCGGCTGAGCAACTCGGCCAGCAGGCCGGCCAGTTCGTCCTGGCCCTCGGGGGCGAGCGTGGAGAGGACGGAGGTCTCGTAGCCGAGTTGCTCGGGGAGGATGCCGTCGACCAGGTCGCGGCCGGTGTCGGTGAGGCGGACGTGGGCGACACGGCGGTCGCGGGTGTCGCCGCGGCGCTCGACCAGGCCGCGTTCGGTCAGCTGCTTGAGCCGCTTGGTCACGGCGGCCCCGGAGGAGAAGGTCTCCCGGGCCAGCTCCCCCGGCGTCAGCTCGTGCCCGGTGCGGCGCAGCGCGCCGAGCAGGTCGAACTCGGGGCGGCTGAGCCCGGCCCGGCGCAGCGGCGCGTCCTCGGCCTGCTGGAGCAGGGCGGCGCAGCGGTTGATCCGCCCGATGATCTCCATGGGCCCGGTGTCCAGTCCGGGGTGCACGGCCCGCCACTGCCGGACCACGGAGGCGACGGTGTCGGCCCTGGGCACCTCGTGCCGCGCTCGCGCGCCGGACGCCTCGCCCCCGGCTGCCGATGCGCCGTTCGTCGCCGTCATGGCCGTATGCCCTCCGTCGTCCTGCCCGGGTCGTGGTCCTGCGGTGCGAGGCCCTGGCGTCGTACCGTCGCCGCGAGCGTACGGTGTCCGCACCGCTCGGCCAGCACGACCCGCTCCTCGGGCAGGGCGCGCTGCCACCACTCGCCGGCGGCGGCGTCGGCCGTGGCGCGCAGGTCGACCAGCGCGGCGGCGAGGGCGCGGCGGGCGGTCTCCAGGGCGCGGGGTGCCGGCCGGGGCTCGGCGAGCAGCCGGGCGGTGTCCTCGCGGGCGCGTTCCGCCGTGGTCAGCGCGTGTTCCAGCCGGTCGCCCGCGCGCCGGTTGGTGACGGCGACGGCCGCCACGAAGCCGACCAGCGCCCCGACGAGGGTGTCCGCGACCCGGTCGGTGATCAGCTCGGCCGGGTTCTGGGCGCGGGCGAACTCGGTGATGAGCAGGGCCATCGGGGTGACGCAGACGGTGCCGAGCCAGTAGTTGCGGCCGATCAGCGCCTCCGCGCCGAAGTTCAGGGCGACGCAGCACAGCACCAGGGCCACGGGGTGGCGGTGGGTGAGCGGGGCGAGGGCGGCGAAGACGAGGACGCCGAGGACGTTGCCGACGACGCGCTGGACGCCCCGGTTCCAGGTGAGGGTGACGTTGGCCTGGTAGAGGGAGGCCGCGGTGACCAGCGCCCAGTAGGGGCGGCCGACCCCGAGCGCGAGGGAGGCGTACCCGGCGAGGGCGCAGCCGATCGCGGTGCGCGCGGCGATCGGGACGAGGGGGGCGAGCCGCTGCCGCGACGGCTTCGGCGGGAGGGCCAGTTCGGTGTCCACGCTGAGGAGTTCGTCGGCGGACTCGCCGGGGGACCCGGCGCCCGGGATCCGGCCGGTGCCGCGCAGTTCGCGGGCCCAGGCGCGCAGCCGTGCGGGGTCGGTGTCCGCGGGGGCGGCGAGGGCGACCTCGGCGCGGACGAGGAGCCGTTCGAGGGCGCGCCGGGTGCCGTCGGGGCGGGTGCCGGGGGCGAGCAGCGACTGCCAGGCGGCGTGGATGGCGGCGGCGCTCACGGCGCGGGCCCGGGCGTGGCCGTCGGCGGTGCCGCGCGTCTCGGCGTACGCGGCGGCCGCGGTCAGGGCCCGGGCCGTGGCACGGC
>NZ_JBSGDB010000796.1:0-2386 GCF_053602155.1 Streptomyces sp. NPDC004561 | reverse complement strand
GGGCGAGGCGGAGCAGGGCGACGCCGCTCGCGTCCACAGCGTCGCGGTGGCGCTGGGCGTCGTCGAGCTTGCGCTGGGCGGCGCGCACGGCCTCGATGACGGCCCGGGAGGCGGGCGCCGGGGCGAGACCCTCGCGCAGCTCGATGGCGCGGGTGGCCGCGTACAGCTCGACGGCGATGACGCGGGTGAGGTTGTCGACGGCGGTGCGCAGCTTGCGCGCGGCCGACCAGCCCATGGAGACGTGGTCCTCCTGCATGGCGGAGGACGGGATGGAGTCGGCGGAGGCCGGTACGGCGAGCCGCTTCAGCTCGCTGACCAGGGCGGCCTGCGTGTACTGGGCGATCATCAGGCCGGAGTCGACGCCGGCGTCGTCGGCGAGGAACGGCGGCAGGCCGTGGCTGCGGTTCTTGTCCAGCAGCCGGTCGGTGCGGCGCTCGGCGATGGAGCCGAGGTCGGCGACGGCGACGGCGAGGAAGTCCAGCACATAGGCGACCGGGGCGCCGTGGAAGTTGCCGTTGGACTCCACCCGGCCGTCGGGCAGGACGACCGGGTTGTCGACGGCGGAGGCCAGCTCGCGCTCGGCGACCAGTCGGGCGTGCGCCATGGTGTCGCGGCCGGCGCCCGCGACCTGCGGGGCGCAGCGCACCGAGTAGGCGTCCTGGACGCGCGGGGCGTCGTCCTGGTGGTGCCCGGTGAGCTGCGAACCCTTCAGCACCGCCAGCATGTTGGCGGCGGAGGCGCCCTGGCCCGGGTGCGGGCGGATGGCGTGCAGTTCGGGCGCGAGCACCTTGTCCGTGCCGAGCAGCCCCTCGAGGCTGAGGGCGGCGGTGATGTCGGCGGACTTGTAAAGGGTGTCGAGGTCGGCGAGGGCCATGATCAGCATGCCGAGCATGCCGTCGGTGCCGTTGAGGAGGGCGAGGCCCTCCTTCTCGCGGAGTTCGACGGGCTGGATCCCGTGCTCGGCGAGCAGCTCGCCGGCGGGGCGGACGGCGCCGTCGGGGCCCTCGGCGTCCCCTTCGCCCATCAGCGTGAGGGCGCAGTGGGACAACGGGGCCAGGTCGCCGGAGCAGCCGAGGGACCCGTACTCGTGCACGACCGGGGTGATCCCGGCGTTCAGCACGTCGGCCATGGTCTGCGCGACCTCCGGCCGCACACCGGTGTGCCCGGAGCAGACGGTCTTCAGGCGCAGGAACATCAGGGCCCGTACGACTTCCCGCTCGACGCGCGGGCCCATGCCGGCGGCGTGCGAGCGGACGATGTTGCGCTGCAGCTGGGCGCGCAGTTCCGGGCTGATGTGCCGGGTCGCCAGGGCCCCGAAGCCGGTGGAGACGCCGTAGACCGGCTCCGGCTTGGCCGCCAGCGCGTCCACGATCTCGCGGGCCGCGGCCAGGGCCGCCACCGCCTCCGCCGACAGCTCGATGCGGGCAGCGCCGCGCGCCACGGCGAGAACGTCGGACGCCGTGACACCGGACGTCCCCACCACCACAGTGTGCATATCCATATTCAGGAGCGTACGCATTGAATGCGGTGATGTCACTAGTGGGGAGCGGGAGTGCCCCTTACTCTCCCGTGTGCTTCGGGTCACGGGCCGCCCGGCGCCCCCGGTTCACGGCAGGCGCCCGCGGAAGCGGCGGCGTTCGGCACGGGCGGGCGGCGGCTCGTCGGCCAGCCGTACGACCGGGTCGTCCGGGCCCTCCCGGCCGGCCACCACCGGCCGGGCCCCGCGCATGGCCTTGGCACGGTACTGCGCCGCGTCCGCCAGCCGGAACAGCCGCCGGGCGTCCTCCACCGGACCGATCGGGTCCTCGGTCGAGGCGATCCCGCACGCCACCCCCTCCCCCAGCTCCAGCTCGCCCGCCCGGCGGCACAGCTCGTCCGCCGCCTTGACCACGTCGTCGGCGGACGGGCCGACCGCGACCAGGCAGAACTCGTCCCCGCCGAGCCGCGCGGCCAGCGCACCCGGCAGCATCGCCCCGCACAGCGACAGCACCGAGCCGAAGCGCTCCAGCAGACGGTCGCCGACGGCGTGCCCGAGGGTGTCGTTGACCCGCTTGAGCCCGTTGAGATCGCAGACCACGAGGCTGACGACCACACCCTCGGTGCGGTGCCGCTCCACCGCCTCCTCCAGGCACACGTCGACCGCGCGGCGGTTGGCGAGCCCGGTGAGGGCGTCGGTGTAGGCGAGCCGGCGGGCCTCCTCCAGGCGTTCGGTCTGCGCGATGCCGGCGGCGACGACGGCGGCCAGGACCGTGGCGAAGTCGGCGTCGGCCCGTGCGAACACGGGCACCCCGGCAACTGCTCGCACGGAGACTGGAGTTCACCGATCCGGTCACCGGGGCGGAGCACGCGTTCGTCAGCGAGCGCCTGCTCCAGGCCTGGACGTCCT
>NZ_JBSGDB010000795.1:0-2393 GCF_053602155.1 Streptomyces sp. NPDC004561 | reverse complement strand
CACCGGCACGTCCACCGGGAGCTGGATGTCGTTGCCGGAGATCAGCCCGGGCGAGCCGGCCGCGGCGCCCTCGGCGCCGGCCCCGTCGGCCGCGAACGCGGCGGACACCGGCAGCGCCACGGACACCGCGCCGGAGGCGGCGACGACGGCGGCGGCGGCGATCACACCGTTTCGGGTAGCCCGTCTCATAGGTTCCCTGCCTTCCAGACATGGTCGCGGGCACTCGCCCGCACCTCTTCAAACGCAGTTGAGCCATCCGAGTTATGGCTTATCGGGCTTTCACCCCATCGAGTGGCAGGGTTATCGAACCGCGGGCAAAGCCGGCCAATGATCACCAACGGGAAGTCAGGGCGCGAAGGGTACGGCACCGGGTGCCGTACCGCTCGCCCGGAGGCGGGCCGCCGGGGGCCCGCTTATGGTGATCGGGAGGGCGCCGTCCCGGTCCGCTGCGGGCGCCCCGGGAGGCGATCGATGCTGGCCAAGCTGTCCACACGGCCCACCGTGCGCCGCTGCGCGGGCGCCTCGGCCCTCGCCCTGGCGCTGCTCGGATCCGGCCTGCCCACCGCGGCGGCGGCCGGCCGGTCCCAGCCCGACCTGTCCCGGTTCTACCGGCAGAAGGTGGCCTGGGCGGCCTGCACGGGCCCGGACATGCCCCGGGACCTGCAGTGCGGCAGGGTGACGGTCCCGCTCGACTACGCCCGGCCCGACGCGGGCACGCTCGACATCGCGCTGGCCCGCTACCGCGCCACCGGGAGGTCCCAGGGTTCGGTGCTGCTGAACTTCGGCGGCCCCGGCGGTGCGGGCATCAGTGAACTTGCCTCCGACGGCCGGAAGTTCATGGATCTGACCAACGGCTACGACGTGGTCACCTTCGACCCGCGCGGCGTCGGCCGCTCCTCCCCCGTCAGCTGCGGCGAGGGCGGCGACCAGGCGCCGGCCGCGGCCGGCGAGAACACGGACATCAGCCATCCGCAGCCGCTGCTGCAGCAGTTGCGGCAGGCCGCCGACGAGTGCGCGCGCAACTCCGGACCGGTCCTGCCCCACATAGGCACCGTGAACACCTCCCGCGACCTGGACGTCATCCGCCAGGCCCTCGGCGACAAGAAGCTCAACTACCTGGGCTTCTCCTACGGGACACGGCTCGGCGCGGTGTACGCGGCGCAGTTCCCGCACAACGTCGGCAGGCTGGCCCTGGACGGCGTCGACACCCTCACCGAGCCGCTGTCCGAGCAGGGCGTCGCGGGCGCGGAGGGGCAGCAGACCGCGCTGGACGACTTCCTGGACTGGTGTACGACGGACATCGCGTGCCCGTTCGGGCAGGACCGGCGCATGGCCGGCGACGAAGTGGTCCGGCTGGTGCGCTCGCTGGACCGGACCCCGGAGCCCACGGACTTCGGCGGCTCGTTCGCCGGCCAGGACCTGGTGGGCGCCATCGGACAGGCGCTCTACAGCAAGGAGTTGTGGCCCTCGCTGGAGCGCGCGCTGGCCTCGCTGACGCAGGACGGCGACACCCGGGGCGTGCTGGCCTTCGCCACCGGCGGCAGCGGCCTGCCCCGCGACCGGCACCCGGCGAACGGCGGTCTGGTCGATCCGCAGAACGTGCCGATGGACAACCTGCAGGCCGCGCTGACGGCGATCAACTGCGCGGACGACCCCGACCGCCCCGACGCGGCGCGGGTGTCCAAGGACCTCAAGGACCTGCGGGCCGCCTACGACCAGGCCTCCCCCGTCTTCGGCCACTACCGGCTCACCCAGCTGCTGATGTGCTTCGGCCGCTCCAAGGGCACGGACTACATCCGCGACCAGGTGAGGAACGTCCCCTCGGCGCCGATGCTCCTCGTGGGCACGCGCGGCGACCCGGCGACGCCGTACCGGTGGACCGTGGAGACCGCCAAACGGCTCGGTTCCTCCGCGGTGGTGCTCGACAACAAGGGGGAGGGCCACACCGGGTACGGGTCCTCCAAGTGCGTGCACCGCAAGATCAACGACTTCCTGCTCTACGGCTCCCTGCCCCCGACCGGCAGCTCCTGCCCGGCGGACGGCAAGGACTGGAGCTCCACCGTGAAACCGGCCGGCCGATGACACGACCGGCGCAGCATCCCGTACGTGACCGCGACAGGGGGTAACCACCATGCGCATCCGTACCGCCATCGCCGTACCCGTCGCCTCGGCCGCCGCGGCGGCCCTGCTGGTGGCCGCGCCGCCGGGCCGGGCGGCCACCGGTGATCACTGGGCCGGCCGCTGCGCCGAGCGGTCGCTGACGCTGCGGGCGAGTGCCGTGGCCGGCGAGCCGGCCGTGCTGCTGCCGCCTGCCTCCGATGGGCACAGATCACTTCAGGTGATCGGGAAGCGGTGCACTCGGGCGTGACGCGAGCTACTCGTGGGCGCACGGT
>NZ_JBSGDB010000794.1:0-2395 GCF_053602155.1 Streptomyces sp. NPDC004561 | reverse complement strand
GCCCGTCCTCGAGCACCTGGCGCATGCTCGTCTCCCGGGGCTTCACACCCCGTACTTCTCCCGCAGCTCGATCGACGTCGCCTCGCCCATGGGCCCGCCCCGGTAGGCGGCCCAGAGGGCCAGTACGGGGGCGGCCACGACCGTGGCGACGACCGTCGTGGTGACGGCACGCGCGCGAAGGCGGTCGCGGCGGGCCGCGCGGTCCTTGGGGTCCATCGGGAAGCCGCGCCGGTCGAAGCGGGGTGCGGCCGCGCCACGCGCGCGCGGGTGGTGCGTGAGGGCCGTGTGCAGGGCCGCGCGGGGGGCCTCCAGGACGGGCAGCTCGGCGGGGGTGACCGTGGCGCCGGGCCAGCGGCCGGGGACGGCGCGCTCGGCGGTGCGGCGGCAGCGGGGGCAGTCGTCGACGTGCCGGACCAGCTCGCGGCGCAGGGTCGTGCTGAGGACCATCCGGCTGTCGCCCGTGAGGTGGGCCACGCTCGGGCAGCCGCCGGTCTCGATCACGGCGAGGGCGGCGCGGGTGCGCTCGACCTCGCAGGCGGCCGCGGCGAGCAGCTCGCGGGCGGCGGCCGGCGCCATGCCGAGGACGGCGGCGACCTCCTGGGCGGCCAGATGGTGGCGGACGGCGAGTTCCAGGGCCTCGCGCTGCTCGGGGGTGGTGCCGGCCGCCTCCGGCCAGGCCAGCAGCGCGAGTTCACGGCGCCGCCGCTCCTGGACCTCCGGGGCGACGGGCGGTTCGGGGGCCTCCCCGCCGGCTCCGGTACGCCCTGCCGCGTGGGTGGCCTGACGTTTCTGCTTGGCCTCGGCCAGCTTGCGCAGACACGCCCAGCGGGCCAGCGCGTACAGCCACGCCCGGCGGTCGTCGGCGGCCTCCGGGACGCGGTGCCCGCGCCGCTCGGCCAGCGCGAGGACGTCGCCGACGGCGGCGGTGGCCGCGTCGTGGTCGCACAGCACGGACAGGCAGTAGGTGAACAGACCGTCCAGGTACGGCTCGTATCGCGCCGGCGGCCGCTTCGCCAGGGTGCGCGCGGCGGCCCGGTCGCGCGCCTCGCGGTGCGCCCGGTGCGCGCCGGGGGGGCGGGTGGTGGTCTCCGGACTGGTGCTCATCACCCGTGCGACCGTAGGCGGCGGCGGAGTGGCCCTTATGGAACCTTGAGCACATTTAATCCGTACGGGTGAAACGATCCCTCATAAGGGGACCCGAAGCCGCCATCCGGCGGCCGGATCCTGACGAGGGGTGGCCGATACCGGTCCGCCCACGGGCGGCCCGCGCCTGCGTTGTCAGTGCCTCGGGCTACGGTTTCCGCATGGCTGCCCGTACCAAGACCACCAAGGACCGCCCGTCCTACCGCTGCACGGAGTGCGGCTGGCAGACGGCCAAGTGGCTCGGCCGCTGCCCCGAGTGCCAGGCCTGGGGCACGGTCGAGGAGTACGGCGCGCCCGCGGTGCGGACCACGGCACCGGGCCGGGTCATCACCTCCGCGCTGCCCATCGGCCAGGTCGACGGCCGGCAGGCCACCGCCCGCTCCACCGGCGTGCCCGAGCTGGACCGGGTGCTCGGCGGCGGCCTCGTGCCGGGCGCGGTGGCGCTGCTCGCGGGCGAGCCGGGCGTCGGCAAGTCCACCCTGCTGCTGGACGTGGCGGCCAAGTCGGCGAGCGAGGAGCACCCCACTCTCTATGTGACGGGCGAGGAGTCGGCGAGCCAGGTGCGGCTGCGCGCCGACCGCATCGGCGCGCTCGACGACCACCTGTACCTGGCCGCCGAGACCGATCTGTCCGCCGTCCTCGGCCATTTGGACGAGGTCAAGCCGTCCCTGCTGGTCCTCGACTCGGTGCAGACGGTGGCCTCCCCGGAGATCGAGGGCGCCCCCGGCGGGATGGCCCAGGTCCGGGAGGTCGCCGGGGCGCTGATCCGGGCGTCCAAGGAGCGGGGCATGTCCACGCTGCTGGTGGGCCATGTCACCAAGGACGGCGCGATCGCGGGCCCCCGCCTCCTGGAGCACCTGGTGGACGTCGTGCTGCACTTCGAGGGCGACCGGCACGCGCGCCTGCGCCTGGTGCGCGGCGTGAAGAACCGCTACGGCGCGACGGACGAGGTCGGCTGCTTCGAGCTGCACGACGAGGGCATCACCGGCCTCGCCGACCCCAGCGGCCTCTTCCTGACCCGGCGCGCCGAGCCGGTGCCCGGCACCTGCCTCACCGTCACCCTGGAGGGCCGCCGCCCGCTGGTCGCCGAGGTGCAGGCGCTGACCGTCGACTCCCAGATCCCCTCCCCGCGGCGCACGACGTCCGGCCTGGAGACCTCCCGGGTGTCGATGATGCTGGCCGTCCTGGAGCAGCGTGGCAGGATCAGCGCGCTCGGCAAGCGGGACATCTACTCGGCGACGGTCGGCGGCGT
>NZ_JBSGDB010000793.1:0-2397 GCF_053602155.1 Streptomyces sp. NPDC004561 | reverse complement strand
GGGTCGTGCCCGCGCTGCCATCACAGCCCGCCCGGCGCCGCGGCGCGCGCGGCCGGACCCCATTCGCGGGACACGGACGCCCGGGCGGGTGACAGGAACCGCGGACGGGTTTCGGCCTGAGCCCGCCGCCGGCGCCCGATGGCCGGATCCAGGGAGGTTTTCCGCCCCCCGCTCAGGTGACTCGTCAAACGACGACCGGATCGTCCGCTTCGTACTGCACCGGGGAGGTCCCTTCATGAGCACCAAGGTCTCCGACCACATCCTCGAACGCCTGCGCGCCTGGGGTGTGGATCAGGTCTTCGGCTATCCGGGTGACGGCATCAACGGGCTGCTCGCCGCCTGGGGGCGCGCCGAGGACCAGCCGCGGTTCGTCCAGTCCCGCCACGAGGAGATGTCGGCCTTCGAAGCGGTCGGGTACGCCAAGTTCAGCGGCCGTATCGGCGTGTGTGTCGCGACCTCGGGACCGGGCGCCGTCCATCTGCTCAACGGTCTGTACGACGCCAAGCTCGACCATGTGCCGCTGCTGGCCATCGTGGGCCAGACCAACCGGACCGCGATGGGCGGCTCGTACCAGCAGGAGATCGACCTGCACACGCTGTACAAGGACGTCGCCTCCGAGTTCGTGGAGGTGGTGACGGTCCCCGAACAGCTGCCGAACGTTCTGGACCGGGCGATCCGCACCGCGTACGCGCGCCGCTGCCCCACCGCGCTGATCATCCCGGCCGACGTGCAGGAGCTGGACTACTCGCCGCCGACGCACGAGTTCAAGATGGTGCCCTCCAGCCTGGGCATGAGCGACTACACCGCGACCCCCACGGACGAAGCGCTGCGCCGCGCCGCGGACGTCCTCAACGAGGGCGACAAGGTGGCCATGCTGGTCGGGCAGGGCGCCGCGGGCGCGGTCGTCGAGGTGCGGGAGATCGCCGAGCTGCTCGGGGCGGGTGTCGCGAAGGCGCTGCTCGGCAAGGACGTGCTCAGCGACGAGCTGCCCTATGTCACCGGGCCGATCGGCCTGCTGGGCAGCCGGCCGTCGTACGAGCTGATGCGCGACTGCGACACGCTGCTGACGATCGGGTCGTCGTTCCCGTACACCCAGTTCATGCCGGACTTCGGCAAGGCGCGCGCGGTGCAGATCGACATCGACGCGCACATGATCGGCATGCGCTACCCGTACGAGGTGAACCTGGTCGGCGACGCCAAGGCGACGCTCCAGCGGCTGATCCCGCTGCTGAAGACCGACCGGGGCGGGCGCGAGTGGCACGACACCGTGTGCGCGAACGTGCGGCGCTGGCACGAGACGATGGAGCGCCGGGCCGGGCTGTCGGCGGACCCGATCAACCCCGAGTACGTGGCCAAGGCCCTGGATCCGCTGCTGCCGGACAACGCGATCCTCACCTCCGACTCCGGGTCGGTCGCCAACTGGTACGCGCGGCACATCACCATGCGGCCGGGCATGCGCGGTTCGCTGTCCGGGACGCTGGCGACGATGGGGCCGGGGGTGCCGTACGCGATCGGCGCGAAGTTCGCGCATCCGGACCGGCCGGTGTTCGCGCTGGTCGGCGACGGCGCGATGCAGATGAACGGCCTGGCGGAGATGATCACCGCGGCCAAGTACCGGGACCGCTGGTCGGATCCGCGGCTGGTGGTCGCCGTGTGGAACAACCAGGACCTCAACCAGGTGACCTGGGAGATGCGCGCGATGGAGGGCTCCCCGTCGTTCCTGCCGTCGCAGTCCATCCCGGACGTGCAGTACGCGGCGTTCGCCCGTTCGCTGGGCCTGACCGGGATCCGGGTGGAGAAGCCGGAGGACGTCGAGGCGGGCTGGCGGGCGGCCCTGGAGGCCGACGGGCCGTGCGTGATCGAGTTCCTCACCGACCCGGCCGTACCGCCGATCCCGCCGCACGCCACCTGGGAGCAGATGGAGGCGACGGCCTCGTCGATCCTCAAGGGCGACAGCGACCGGCGCTCGATGATCAGGCAGGGGCTGAAGGCGAAGGTGCAGGAGTTCCTGCCGGGCAGGGAGAAGCAGTAATCCGTACGACGCGGATCCGTGTCGGCGCTACGGCACCGGGTACGCGGTGCGGACGTTCGACCCTCTGGAGAGAGACATGCAGCGAGGCAGCGACCGGCTGAACGTCCACCGGGACGACGAGATGAAGCACGAGCTGAAGGGACTGCTCAGGTCCGGGCATCCGACCCGGGTCGAGGAGTGGCACGACCCGGAGCCCGCCGCCGACGACGACCCGGCGGTGTCCGCCGGTCCGGTCGGCGGTCTGGGGTCCCCGGCGTCGCTGGAGCGGGTGCGCCTCGAGCTCGCCCGCGTCCTGGGGCGCGGCGCCTTCCCTGCGCGGGCGGGCGAGCTGGCCGCGGCACTGCGCCGGGACAACGCCCCGGACC
>NZ_JBSGDB010000792.1:0-2398 GCF_053602155.1 Streptomyces sp. NPDC004561 | reverse complement strand
CGCCCGCCCGGGAGTACAGCGACTCACTGAACGCAGTGGGGTAGCCGTGCACACCTCCGTGGTGCCCGGCCACTGTGAAGAAGATCGCGCCGACGGCCGCGATACCCACGGCGTTGGCCATCCATCGCCACGTCATCGCACAAGGTCTCCCACAACCCGTTGTCTGCGAGTGCGTTGGCATCGAGAGCAGCCAGGAGCCGACGAAGCTCGTCCGCCACCTCCTGGAACCTGTCCTCCTCGTCTTCCTCGTAGAACGGGAAGCGGGCGATGATGCCCGCGACGCACAGGTGGAAGGCCCCGAGGTCCCTGTTCACATGCCAGGCGGTCGCGGACCCGATCTTGGGGATCTGCACGACGCGACGCGAAGCCACATCGACGCCGAGCCGACCGAACAGGCCGCTGGACCCGAAGACGACCAACCCGCTCTCACCGACCCCGTCCACGAGCGTCGCCTCAGTCAGCGGTTGGACTCATAACCGATCAGCCCTGCTGGGACGCCGACTTCCCGCAGATCGGCGGCGACCTCGGCAGGCACCCCTGGTGAGCAGCCGATACGGACCACGGCGTACTGGGGCAACGGCAACGGCGGGAAGTCTCGGATCACGCGAGCATCATCCTCGTGCCCCGGCCACACCGGGAAGGCGCGAGCTGGCCCCTGCCACCCTGCGGCGGGCCCCGACATCACTCAATCAAGTTCAGTAGCCTCGATCTTTCGCGAGGGTCCGCCAGCGGAGTCCGCGGACAGTTTCGGTTCCCTGAGTTGATGGTGGCCAGGTTGAGGGCTCGGCTGTCGCGTCGGGTGGGCGCCGGGTTCCACCGGCCGGGGCGGGTGATGTTGCCGTCGGGACGATGGAAAGTTGCTTGTGCCGGACCCGCCCGGCCGGGTGCCGCAGGAGGAGAACCTGCGCGGCACCGAGGAGGAGAAGTGAACCAGAACATCCGCAAGCTCATGGCCTTGATGCCTCCGCACGATGGCGCGGGCGACGTCATTGACTGGCACCAGACGCGCGAAGTGTGGGGCTGCGATTTCCCCTCCGACTTCCGGGATTTCATGTCCGTCTACGGATCAGGCGCGATCGAGGACGGCCTCGCCGTCTCCCGTCAGAACGAAGGCGCCCCGGGTGACGGGCCTCATGACGCCTGGTTCGTCCCGTCCCCGGACTGGCTGGAGAATGTCTCGGCGCCGTATCCGGCCTGGCCGGCAGAGGGAAGTCTGATCTGCTGGGGGGAGGATTCCAACCAGAACGTACTGTGCTGGTCCACCCGCGGCAGTGATCCGGATCATTGGCCGGTCGTTGTCTGGGACTCCGGCGGTCTCGACGGCGAGACATTCATCGAGTTCGACTGCGGCATGGCGGAGTTGCTGCTTCGGATCTTCAGTGAAGAACAGCCGTATCCCTTCAACGAGGGATTCCTGGGCGGGGTAACCCGTCCCAGGTTCGTGCATCGCAGGGAAGAGGCCCGTCTGCGCGGGCTCGGCATCAATCCCTGGCCGGACGCTTGAACCTCACCCGCAACCAAGCGCAGCTTCTTGCCCAGGACGCCTACAGTGCGCCGCCGCCGATCCTGAACTTTGCATACTGAAGGCATGAGCCGTCCGCCAACGACGCGATCACCGGCCCGCCCAGGCTCCTACGCGGCGACGCGCGCCAACATCGCCGAGGCCGTGCGCCGTGGTGTACGGGTGAAGATTGGCATCGTCGATCGGACGCGATGGGCCGCCTCGGCCGCCTGTCGTTGGACCACGGCCAGTTCCTCCATCACCTCCAGTGGGCGCAGGCGATCAGGAAATCGGATCGCTCACTACGACAAGGACCCGTCGCGGCCGGAGGATGTACAGGGTTGATGTCCCTCGTCCCGCTGTTACGGGACTGCGTACGGTGAGCATCGGGCGGGATCCGATCGGCGGTCCGACGCTCCTCGCATTCGCGCATGTCAAGCGATGACAGCCCCCGCGCACGAGTATCACCGCCGTAGACGACGACGGCACCCCGCGGTTCCTGCCCTTGGTCGACGTCGCCCTGGCGGCCGTCGACGTCACCGCGACGGTGTTCGTGATGAACGGTGGCGGCCGGTTCCACCGCCGGCACCTGCTCGCCGAAGCCCGCCGTCACCTCGCTCTTGTCCTGCGCGGCCGCCGCCCCGCGAGCCGGGCTTGGACGACGCGATCGTGGACGCGGCGCTCGCCACATACTGCCTCGACATCAGCGAGCCGAAGACCCTGCGCGGCCTGATGCCCGGCCTACCGCCTCTACACCACCCGCTGGTCGCTGGCCGACCTCACCCCCGGCCGCAGCCAGCCGACCAGCGCCCCGGACCGGCAGCCTCCGGGCACACCGGCCACACCCCGGCTCTCGGACCTGGAGCCGGGGGAGATACTTCGCGTGCCGTTGCGGTA
>NZ_JBSGDB010000791.1:0-2399 GCF_053602155.1 Streptomyces sp. NPDC004561 | reverse complement strand
GCCCGCCGCCACCCGGGCCGGGGTGGGCGGCGACTGGTTCGACGTGATCCCGCTGTCGGGGGCGCGGGTGGCGCTGGTCGTGGGCGACGTGGTCGGGCACGGCATCCGCGCCTCCGCCACCATGGGCCGGCTGCGCACCGCGGTGCGCACCCTGGCCGACGTGGATCTGCCGGCCGACGAGCTGCTCACCCACCTCGACGACCTGGTGCTGCGGCTCGCCGCCGACGAGGGCAGCGCGGACCCGGCCGCCGAGACCGCGGGCGGCATCGGCACGACCTGTCTGTACGCGGTCTACGACCCGGTCTCACGGCAGTGCACCGTGGCCCGGGCCGGGCATCCGCCGCCGGCCGTGGTCACCCCGGACGGCGCGGTCCGCTTCCTGGACGTGCCCGCGGGGCCGCCGCTCGGGCTGGGCGGGCTGCCCTTCGAGGCCGTCGAGACCGAGCTGCCCGAGGGCAGCCTGCTCGCCCTCTACACCGACGGGCTGTTCGAGGCCCGCGAGCACGACATCGACGAGGCGCTGGACAAGATGTTCGCGGCGCTCGTCCGGCCCGCGAAGTCGCTGGAATCCGTCTGCGACCGGGTGCTGACCGAGCTGCTGACCCACCGGCCCGATGACGACATCGCCCTGCTGGTGGCCCGCACCCGGGCGCTGCACCGGGACCGGGTGGCCTCCTGGGAGCTGGAGAACGAGCCCACCGACGTCTCCCGCGCCCGCCATGTCGTCGACGAGCAGCTGTCGGCGTGGGGCCTGGAGGAGGTCGCGTTCACGACCGAGCTGATGGTCAGCGAGCTGGTCACCAACGCCATCCGCTACGGCCGCCCGCCCATCCGGCTCCGGCTGATCCACCAGGACAGCACCCTGATCTGCGAGGTGTACGACTCCAGCGGCTCCACTCCGCACATGCGGCGCGCCCGGATCTTCGACGAGGGGGGCCGGGGTCTGCTGCTGGTGGCCCAGCTCGCCGAGCGCTGGGGCACCCGGCACGACCGGGTCGGCAAGACGGTGTGGGCGGAGCAGTCGGTCGCGGCGGTCTGACCGCCGTCTGCGGGACGGGGGCGGCCCGGGCGGTCTCCAACCCGCCCGGGCCGCCGAACGCCGTCGGTCAGTCCGCGTCGTCCCAGGGGTCGAAGTGGTGCCTGTCGTCCCAGTGGTCCCTGTGGTGGTCGTCGCAGTGGTGCCTGCGATGGTCGTCCCGGTCGCGGTCCCGGTCGTGGTGGTCATGGTGGTGCGCGGCCGTCAGGGACACCGGCGGCGTCTCGGGCATCGGGGCAGCCGACGCGGTGACGGCCGGCAGCATCACCCCTCCGGCGGCCACCACGGCCGAGGCGATCGCCGTCGGCAGCCACAGCCCTCGCCTCGACCGGTTCCCCGTGCCGTTCCGGTCCGTGCGGCTCACGCGGTTCCTGCGGTTCATGCGGATCATGGTTCTCTCCTGCTCGTCCGTGGGGCCCTGGTCGGTTCCCGGTCTTTCCGGTGCGGCCCGCACTTCAAGTAGGCCGGAGGGGCAGGAGGGGGTCACGTTCCGAGGACTCGGGACTTGACCGCGCGGCACACGCCCGCTAGCGGCCCCGGAGGACCGGGCATGCCCAGGCGGGCGGATCGGGAGGGGCGGGGCGGACGTCCACCAGCGTCGGCGTGCGCGGGCGCGGCGCGGCCTCCCCGACGGCCGCGCGCAGGGCCGCCACGAACTCCAGACAGCACCCGTAGCGGTCGTCCGGGACCTTCGCCAGGGCCCGGCGGAGCACGTCGTCGGCGGCCCGCGCGAGGTCCGGGCGCCGCTCGCTCGGGCGGGGCGGCGGGTCGTACTGGTGGGCCCAGAGCAGTTCGAGGTGGTCCGCCCGCTCGAAGGGCGGGGCGCCCGCGAGGGTCTCGTGGACGACGCAGGCGAGGCTGTACTGGTCGGACCGGCCGTCGACCGGGCGCCCGGCGATCCGCTCGGGCGCCACGTAGTCGAGGGTGCCGACGAACTCGCCGGCCGTGGTGAACCCGGTGAGCGACAGGGACTTCTTCGCGAGGCCGAAGTCGGTGAGGTAGACGTGCTCGGGGTGGTCGCTGTCGACGCCCTTGGCCACCAGCACGTTGGCGGGCTTGACGTCCCGGTGCACCAGGTCGTGCGCGTGGGCCGCGTCGAGGGCGGAGGCCAGCTGGGCCGCGATGCGCAGCGCGGCCGGGACGGGGAGCGGGCCCTCCCGGTCGATCAGGGCGCGCAGGTCGGGACCGGGGACGAGGCACATCGCGATGTAGAGGATCCCGTCGGCCTCGCCGGCCTCGAAGACGGGCACGATGTTGGGGTGGTCGATGGCGGCCGCCACCCGTGACTCCTGGACGAAGCGGCGGCGGAAGCCTTCGTTGCGGGTGTACTCGGGGGCGAGCAGCTTCAGGGCGACCGTCCGGC
>NZ_JBSGDB010000790.1:0-2410 GCF_053602155.1 Streptomyces sp. NPDC004561 | reverse complement strand
GCCGCCGGCCGCGCCCGGCGCCCGGCAGAGCCGTTGCAGGGCGTCGACCACGTCGGCGGTGGTGGCGTCGGAGACGTAGTAGGGGTACGGCTTGACGTGCAGGACCGCCCGCGCGGCCCGGCCCTCGGCGAGGAGATGGGCGATCAGCAGCAGGTCGGGGACGAGTTCGCGGCCCGCGTTGTCCGCGACCAGGACGAGGGTGGCGCTTGCGTCGGGCGGCAGCAGCGCCCAGAGTGCCTCGCTGTCGTCGGCGACCAGTGCGGGGGCCGGTTCGCGGGTCTCGGCGCCCGTGGCGGAGAGCTTGAAGCCGAGGTCGGCGCGGTTGCCCCACAGTGAGCCGTGCAGCAGGGCGCGCGCCCGGTCCGCCTCCGGCAGGCCCCGCAGGCCGTCCAGGGCGGCGAGTTCCCCGTCGGTCTCCGGCGCGTCGAGTTCGGCCCGTTTGAACGGGCGGAAGGGGTCGACACCCTGCCAGGCACCGGGGCCGAACCAGCCGACGGCGTCCAGCAGCCGGCGGTAGAAGTAGCTCTCGGACCACAGCCACGGCGCGTCGTACCAGGACCGTCCGGCGTGGTCGGCCAGGTCCCAGTCGTGCCACCGGTCCCGGTCCGGGGCGTCGGCAGGAAGGGGTTCGATCACCCCTTCGGTGCAGCTCTTCAGCAGGTCGTCCAGGGCCTGGTGCTGCTCCGGGCCGTAGGGGAAGGCCTCCCGCACCTGCCGGATGATCGCCGGGTGCCGCTCGGCCAGCACGCCGTGCGGGAACGAGCCGGGTTCGTTGCCGAGGATCACGGGTGCGAACGGGGTGTGGGGCATGTCCGTCACCGTACCGCGCGCGTCAGGCGGTTCTGATCTCCCGCTCCAGCTGCGTGGCGAGGCTGACGTAGCGGGGGCGGCGGTGCACCGGGACCAGGCCGCGGACCACGAGGTGCCACATCTCGGCGACCCGGCGCGGAAGCCGTCCCACCGGTTCGAAGCGGCCGGCGATCCGGGTGCCGACGAAGAAACTGACGAGCGAGTGGGCGACGACGCCGACGTCGAGGTCGCCGTGCACGTCGGCCTCTCTGACGGCCCCGTTGAACTTCCGCGTGGCGAACTCCAGCCATTCGGTGTAGGGGTGCCGCAGGGGCGGCCGCAGGGCGATGTCGGCGGTGGCGAGGCGGAGTCCGGCGCGCGGCACCGGGTCCTCCACGGCGAGCCGGGCGATGCCGAACGTGGTCCGCATCAGGGCCTCCAGCGAGGAGTAGCCGTGGCTCTCGACGTCGGCCACGAGCTGCTGCGCGGCTCTGGCCTGGAGTTCCAGGATGGCGTGGGCCAGGTCCTCCTTGGCGGCGAAGTGGAAGTACAGGGCGCCCTTGGTGACCTTCGCGTGTGCGACGATGTCGCTCAGGCTGGTGGACTCGTACCCGTACCGGTCGAACAGATCGGCGGCGGCCGTGATGATCGTTGCCCGGGTCTGTTCGGCGCGTAACTGCCTCGCCATCCTGGGACCCCTCCTCGCGAGTCGTACGAACGGGACATGCGGTTTGTTTTTAACCCCTTGCATACGATAACTCACCGATCCCCGACGGGAGTCCGCGCACCCCGGTACCGCTCGACACGTGTCACCCAGGGCCCGAAGACGGTTCCGGCCAGCCACGGGACGACCGGCGCCGTACCCGTGATCGCCACGATACGAGGCCGGGTGCCGGCTCTCAACGGGGGCTCGCGGGAGACGCAGAACAGTCCAACCGGTCCATTACCGGGCGCGGTTGGACCGTGCGGCGGGCGGCGTACGCCGGACCGGCTGAACGCGGGGGGCGTCAGCGCCGTACCTGACGCCGCAGAACTCCGTTCCCGCGCCCGCCTAGGAGATCTCGCGGATGACCAGGACGACCACCCGCCTGCGCGTCACGGCGGCCGCCGCCGCGGCCCCGCTCCTGCTCCTGTCGTGGGCCGCCGGGTCCGCCCGGGCGCACGGAGCCCCCACGGATCCGGTCAGCCGGGTCTACGCCTGCTCCCCCGAGGGCGGCAGCACCGCCGGGAGCGAGGCGTGCAAGGCGGCGGTCGCCGCGAACGGCGCTCCGTTCACCGCGTGGGACAACCTGCGCGTGCCGGGAGTGAACGGCCGTGACCGGCGGCTGATTCCGGACGGCAGACTGTGCAGCGGGAACCTGCCGGCGTACCGGGGCCTGGACCTGGCCCGCCGGGACTGGCCGGCGACGCGGCTGACGCCGGGCGCCCGGCTGACGATGACGTACGCCTCGACGATCGCGCACACGGGCTCGTTCGAGCTGTACCTGACCAAACCCGGCTACGACCCGGCGAGGCCGCTGAAGTGGTCGTCGAGGAGTGCGCCACCGGGATCCTGGCCGCCGAGCCGGACGTGGTCGGCTTCACCACCACCTTCATGCAGAACGTCACCTCCCTCGCGCTG
>NZ_JBSGDB010000789.1:0-2437 GCF_053602155.1 Streptomyces sp. NPDC004561 | reverse complement strand
GCCGCGTCCTCCAGCACCACGCAGTCCGCCGGATCCGCGCCGAGCCGCCGGGCCGCCTCCAGGAACACGTCGGGCGCGGGCTTGCCGCGCGGGACCTCGTCGGTCGAGACCACCGTGCGCAGAAAGGCGTCGAGGCCGGTGCCCGCCAGGATCGCGTCGATGGCCTCGGACGAGGAGCCCGAGGCGTCAGCCGTCGGTACGCCCTCGGCGGCCAGCAGCTCCACGAACTTGCGCATCTCGGGGTACGCGCGCGTATGGGCGCGGGCCAGCTCCAGATAGCGCCGGTTCAGCGCGGCCAGCAGTTCGTCCGCCGGGGCGCGCAGGCCGTAGCGCTCCCGCCAGAGCACCACCGTCTCCTGGGTGCTGATCCCGACGTAGCTCTCGTGGTCCGCCCAGGTGAAGTCCGGCACCCCGTGCTCGGCCAGGGTCCGCCGGCTCGCCTCGTAGTAGTTCGGCTCGCTGTCCACCAGCGTTCCGTCGAGATCGAAGATGACCGAGAGGGCACCGAGATCGCTCATGCCGTCCAGCATGCCCGGGGTCAGGCGCGGGCCGCCCGGCCGACGGACTCCACCAGGGGCAGCAGCCGGAAGGGGACGCGCTCGCGCAGGGCCACCTCGGTGCGGGTGCGCACGACGCCCGGCAGGCTGATCAGCTTCTGGATGACGTCCTCCAGATGGGCGTTGTCCCGGCCCACCACCCGGGCGAGCAGGTCGCCGCCGCCCGTGATCGAGAAGGCCTCCACGATCTCCGGCACGGCGGCCAGCGCGTCCCCGACGTCGTCGAGGTGGCCCTGGGTGACCTCGATGTGCACGAACGCCAGCACCGGATGGCCCAGCGCGGACGGCGACAGCGAGGGGCCCGTGCCGGTGATCACGCCGTCGCGCTCCATGCGGTCCATACGGGCCTGCAGCGTGCCGCGGGCGACACCGAGGATGCGCGCGTACTCGCGCACGCTGGTGCGCGGCTGCTCCAGCAGCAGTCGCAGGATGCGGGTGTCGAGTTCGTCCACGGCCATGACGTACGACTGTACCAATGGCTCAGGGGCCCGCCTCCCCTGCGTACCGTCCGACCTGGACCGTTGGCTTTCCGGTCGGCGCCCGTGCCGGACCCTGGGCGTGCCATTGGCCCAGTGATGCGGACAACACTTGAGCCAGTGACCTCGGGGATGCTCTCATGGAGACGTCGATGGCGCTGCGGGTCTCCGCGGCGCCTTTTCCATGTCGTCCGGTGGCATCGCGCGTCGATGGGTCCCAGGGGAGGAAAACAGTGCTGAAGAGGGTGTTCGTGGCTCCGGACCCGGGGCGGGCGCGGCTGCGCTTCGCCGCGCGGGCCGTCCTCGGCATCGGGCTGGCGGTCGTGGTCTGCTTCCTCGCCGGGCACTCGCTCCCCGGCGTGGTCACCGGCGGCCTCGCCGCGCTGCTCGCCCTGTTCACCGTCGCCGACGCCACCGTGCGCGGACAGGCGGTCACCACCGCGCTGCTGCCCGCCGTGGGCGTGCCGGTGCTCGCCGTCGCCGCCGAGCTGCACGCCTACCCGGTGGCGCGGGACCTCGCCTTCCTGGCCGTCGTCGGCGCCGGCGTGTACGCACGCCGCTGGGGACCGCGCGGGCACAGCCTCGGCGTGTTCGCCTTCATGACCTTCTTCGTGGCCCAGTTCCTGCACGCCACGCCCGAGAAGCTGCCCGAGCTGTACGCCGCCGTGCTGCTGTCCGTGCTCAGCGCGGCCGTGGTCCGCTTCGGCGCGTGGTGCTACGAGCGCCGGCTGCCCCCGGCCGCCGTCCCCGCCCCGCCCACCGGGACCGGGCTCGCCCGGGCGACCACACGGCAGGCGGTCCAGGCGACCGCCGGCGCGGGCTTCGCCCTCGTCGTGGGCCAGCTGGTGTCGGGACAGCGCTGGTACTGGGCCGTCGGCGCCACCTGGTGGGTCTTCGTCAACACCGCCTCGCGCGGTGAGACGCTGGTACGCGGCTTCCGCCGGGTCCTCGGCACGCTGCTCGGCATCTGCCTGGGCTTCCTCGTCACCCTACCCGTCCACGGCGCGCCCGTCCCGACGGCCGTCCTCGTCGCGATCGCCGTGTTCGGCATCTTCTACACGGCCGCCGTCTCCTACACCTGGATGATGCTCTGGGTGACCGTGCTCGCCGAAACGCTGTACGGCCTCCTCGGCGTGCTCAGCCCCGGTCTGCTCGCCCTGCGCCTCACCGAGACCGGCGTGGGGGCGCTCGGCGCCATGCTCGCCGTGCTGTTCGTGCTGCCGGTCACCACGCACGCGACCACGGACGCCTGGATCCAGCGCGCCCTGCGCTGCGTCCACACCTGCACCGCCGAGGCCGCGGCGCGCCTCGCCGTGCCCCCTGTACCAGGCGGACGGCCTGCCGACGGGCCGGCACCACTGACCGATCGCTCGACCCGCCGACCCCCACCCCGGGGCCGGACGT
>NZ_JBSGDB010000788.1:0-2438 GCF_053602155.1 Streptomyces sp. NPDC004561 | reverse complement strand
GCCAGGCGCGGTAGCGGCGCAGAGCCCGTCGCTGCATCCGCCGCTCGGAGATGAGGGCGAAGGCCGGGTGGGTGTTGGGTGTGGGACGGCTTCCGCGGGCGATGCGGCGCATCTGGTGGCGGACCTGTGCCATGCCGGCGGCCGAGGCGAGGGCCTTGTCGGACCAGGTGACCGGCCGCAGCTGCTCGTCGGCCTCGCGGCCCCGGCGCCAGCGGTCGGGCAGGTCCGGGGTGACGGCGAGGGCGGTGCCCATCCCGACGATCGCCACGCCGCTGTCGAGGACCTTCTCGGCGGTGGAGCGCTGGGTGATGCCGCCAGTGAGCATCAGCGGCACAGGGCTGGTTTTGACCAGGTCCTTGGCCAGGTCCAGGAAATAGGCCTCGCGGGCCTGGGTGCGTGCGTCGGCGGGGCGGCCCGACATAGCCGGGCTCTCGTAGCTGCCGCCGGACAGTTCGACCAGGTCGACGCCGAGCGGTGCGAGCATCTCGATGACCTGTCGTGCGTCGTCGGCGTCGAAGCCGCCGCGCTGGAAGTCGGCGGAGTTGAGCTTGACCGCGACCGCGAAGGAGGGGGAGACGGCGGCGCGGACGGCGCGGACGACGTCCAGCAGCATCCGGGCCCGGTTCTCCAGAGATCCACCCCATTGGTCGGTGCGCTTGTTGACCAGGGGGGAGAGGAACTGCGACAGCAGGTAGCCGTGGGCGGCGTGGACCTCCACACCGTCGAAGCCCGCCTGCTCGGCGCGGTGGGCGGTGACCGCGTACCGGGTCACGGTGGCCTGGATCTGCTCGGGGGTCATGGCGACGGGGCGGCCGAAGCGGCTGCTGTGCTTGCCCAGGTCGACGGCAACCGCGGACGGGCCCCACACGACGCCGGGCATGTCGGATGCGATCTGGCGGCCAGGGTGGTTGATCTGCATCCAGATCGCCCCGCCGCCGGACTTGCCGGACTTGGCCCACTCGATGAACGGCTCAAGCGGCGCCGTCTCGTCGAGTACCACGCCGGCGGGGCCGGTCAGTGCCTCGGCGTGCACCATGACGTTGCCGGTGATCAGCAGTCCGGTGCCACCGGTGGCCCAGCGCCGGTACAGCCCGAGCAGCTCCTGGCCGGGGAGCTGGCCTGCGCCGGCCATGTTCTCCTCCATGGCCGCCTTGGCGATCCGGTTGCGCAGTACCTGTCCGGAGCGCAGGGACAACGGCGAGAACAGCTCGCTTGCCATCCGAGTTCCCCTCTCCATCTCAATCGCTTACGATGTGTGCAGCGTTCACATTAGGCGTCAATGTGAGCGCTGCAAACATGAAGGAGTGTGACCTGTGCCGCAAGCGGGTGGCTCGTATCACCACGGCGATCTGCGCTCGGCCTGTGTGCGTGCGGCGCTGGAGCTGCTTGAGGAGGACGGCAGCGCCGCGCTGTCGCTGCGGGCCGTGGCCCGGCGGGCCGGCGTGTCACCGACGGCCCCCTACCGCCACTACTCCGACCGCGACGCACTCCTGTCCGCGGTCGCCGCGGAGGGCTACCGTGAGCTCGCCGGAACACTGGCTGCCGCGCATCCCTCGCCCGCGACCGCCGACGAGCTCGCTGCGGTCGCCGTGGCGTATGTGCGTTTCGCCCTGGAACACCCCGCGCTGTTTCGGGTGATGTTCGCCGAGCCGTGTGATCCGAACAGCGAGGAACGGGTCAGCGCGACCGCCGCCATCTCGGAATATGTGCGCACCATCGTCCGCACCGCCTTCCCCGGCGTCGACCCGGACGCGCTGTCGACCACGGTATGGGCCCTGGTCCACGGCCTGGCGTTCCTGCACCTCGACGGCAAGCTCGACGCCTCCTCTCCCGAGGTGGTCGCCGACCAGGTCCGCACCGCCGTCCACGGACTGTTCTCCGCCTCCGCGGCGCTGCAGCGAGCGGCCACGGCACCGTCCGAGTAGGTACGGCGCCAGAGGCTGTGTCTGTCTCTCGCGGTGGCGCGTGTCCAGGGAGTTGCGAGGCGCGGGTTGGCGTCGATGGTCTGCGACGCTCCGCCGACGTGCTCAGCGGGCGAGGGCAACTCAGCCGTGTGTCGCCAGTCGTATGAGCGGGCCGACATGGGGTAGAACAACTCCTGGCTTCCGGTGTCTCCGGAGCCGGAGCACTCCGGACACCCAGGGCTGCTCCCTGGTTTGAACGAAGGATCGGCATACATGGCCAGCGGTACCGTGAAGTGGTTCAACTCCGAAAAGGGTTTCGGCTTCATTCAGCAGGACGGCGGAGGCCCGGACGTCTTCGCGCACTACTCCGAGATCCAGGGAAACGGATACCGTGAGCTGAACGAGGGCGAGCACGTCACCTTCGACATCGGGCAGGGACAGAAGGGCCCGCAGGCGCAGAACATCGTGCGCGGCTGATCAGAGGGCTGTAGCAACCAGTAGGGGGGGGCCCGAGGGGGGCCGCCAAATTCTGTG
>NZ_JBSGDB010000787.1:0-2445 GCF_053602155.1 Streptomyces sp. NPDC004561 | reverse complement strand
GCCGTGACGGCCGGCGGGCACCGACAGGTCCGGCACGGCCGGCGGGCGGTCACAGCCAGGGAACCACCCGCTCGGCGGCCCGCGCCCGGTGCCGCGCCGCCCGGCGCAGCAGGCGGAACGCCTGGAAGAGGGTCAGCGGCCACAGCAGCGCGAAGCACCACAGCAGCGCGGGGTCCGAGGTACGGATGCCCATGACGGCCGCGAACGCCGACGCGACGACCAGCAGCAGCACCCCCACCGGCAGCCAGACCTCCCGGCGCACCCCGCCCATGCGGCGCGCGAACCGGCGGTCCTGCCTCAGGCGCGCCTCGATCTCCAGCAGCGCCAGGCGCTCGCGCGGCGAAAGCCGTATCTCGTCGTGCATCTCCCACATCTCCCAGTCGTCCACGGCAACGGCACCTCCTCCGCCGGTCGGCGGCCTCCGTGTGGGCCCGAGTTCCCCAGGAGGGCCCGGCCGATGCGGAGCGGGCGACGCGGTCCCCGTCGTACGGCGGGACCCGCGCTCGGTGCCGGGCCGCTCGCGCACGGTGACGGGAGGGACTTGCACGTGACCACATCCGGTGCAAGGTCGATACTGCCAATAGCTCCATCAACGAACTCGGCCCGACGTCGGACACCGCGGCCCAACCGCGAGTCGTACTAGGAGATACCGATGAGGATGCTGATCAACGTGCCGGAGACCGTCGTGGCGGACGCGCTGCGCGGGATGGCGGCCGCGTATCCCGATCTGACGGTGGACGTGGAGAACCGGGTGATCGTCCGCCGGGACGCCCCGGTCGCCGGGCAGGTCGCACTGGTCTCCGGTGGCGGGTCGGGGCACGAGCCGCTGCACGGCGGGTTCGTCGGTCACGGCATGCTGTCCGCGGCCTGTCCGGGCGAGGTGTTCACCTCGCCGGTGCCGGACCAGATGGCGCGTGCCGCGGCCGCGGTGGACAGCGGTGCCGGTGTGCTGTTCGTCGTGAAGAACTACACCGGTGACGTGCTCAACTTCGACATGGCCGCGGAACTGGCCGAGGACGAGGGCATCCAGGTCGCCAAGGTGCTGGTGAACGACGACGTGGCCGTCACCGACAGCCTGTACACGGCCGGTCGGCGCGGCACCGGGGCGACGCTGTTCGTGGAGAAGATCGCGGGCGCCGCCGCGGCGGAGGGGCAGCCGCTGGAGCGCGTGGAGGCGGTCGGCCGCCAGGTGAACGAGAACGCCCGCAGTTTCGGCGTGGCGCTCAGCGCCTGTACGACCCCCGCGAAGGGCTCCCCCACCTTCGATCTGCCGGACGGGGAGCTGGAGTTGGGCATCGGCATCCACGGCGAGCCGGGCCGGGAGCGGCGGCCGATGATGACCTCCGGGGAGATCGCCGACTTCGCGGTGCACGCGATCCTGGAGGACATGTCCCCGCGCAACCCCGTGCTGGTGCTGGTCAACGGCATGGGCGCCACTCCCCTGCTGGAGCTGTTCGGCTTCAACGCCGAGGTGCAGCGGGTGCTGTCCGAGCGCGGCGTCGCGGTGGCCCGCACCCTCGTCGGCAACTACGTCACCTCCCTGGACATGGCGGGTGCGTCGGTGACGCTGTGTCAGGTCGACGAGGAACTCCTGCGGCTGTGGGACGCGCCGGTGAAGACCCCGGCGCTGCGCTGGGGGATGTGATACGGCGGACGCAGTGCTCAACGCCCCTACCACGCTTGGAGGTCCAGTGCTCGACGCCGACTTCTTCCGCCGTTGGATGACGGCGACCGCCGCGTCCGTCGACCGCGAGGCGGCACGGCTCACCGCCCTCGACTCGGCCATCGGGGACGCGGATCACGGCAGCAATCTGCAGCGCGGGTTCACGGCCGTGCGGGCATCCCTGGAGAAGGAGGCACCGGACACGCCGGGGGCGGTCCTGACCCGCGCCGGGCGGCAGCTGATCTCGACGGTCGGCGGCGCGTCGGGACCGCTGTACGGCACTCTGCTGCGCCGGGCGGGCAAGGCGCTCGGCGAGGACGCCGAGGTCAGCGAGGCGCAGCTGGCCGAGGCGCTGCGGGCGGGCGTGGACGGGGTGATGGCGCTCGGCGGGGCGGCACCCGGCGACAAGACCATGATCGACGCCCTGATGCCTGCCGTCGACGCGCTCGGGGACGGTTTCGCCGCCGCGCGGGCCGCGGCCGAGGAGGGCGCGGTGGCGACCACCCCGCTGCTGGCCCGCAAGGGCCGGGCGAGTTATCTCGGCGAGCGCAGTGTCGGTCACCAGGATCCCGGGGCCACCTCGTCGGTGCTGCTGATCGCCGCGCTCGCCGATGCGGCGGAGGGCTGACGTGGGCGACGAGAAGCTGGTCGGGATCGTGCTGGTGTCGCACAGCGCGGAGGTGGCGGCATCGGTGGCCGAGCTGGCCAAGGGCCTGGCGGGCGGGGCCATGGCGGTGCCGGTGGCGCCGGCGGGCGGCACGGAGGGCGGCGGGCTCGGCACC
>NZ_JBSGDB010000786.1:0-2467 GCF_053602155.1 Streptomyces sp. NPDC004561 | reverse complement strand
GCCGCCGTATGTGGCGGCCGGGGCCCCGAAACTCCCGGTCAGGGAGGAGCGGGTCGCGCGGTTGACGGCGGAGACGACCGCCTTCAGCGACGCACGCGTCGTGTTCGCGTCGATGCCGATCCCCCACAGAACCTTGTCGCCGATCGCGCACTCGATGTAGGAGGCGGCCTGCGCGGAGGCGCCCTCGCTCATCGTGTGCTCCTGGTAGTCCAGCAGGCGTACGTCCACGCCGATGGACTGCAGGGCGTCGAAGAAGGCCGAGATCGGACCGTTGCCGGAGCCGGTCAGGACGGTGTCCTCGCCGTCGACGGTGGCCTCGACGGTCAGGGTGTCCACGCCGTCGGTGTCGGTGGTCGACTGGCCGGTCCTGACCTGGATGCGGCCCCATGCGTTGCCGGGGTTCGGCAGGTACTCGTCCTGGAAGACCGCCCAGATCTCCTTCGGCGTGATCTCGCCCCCGTCGGCGTCGGTCTTCGCCTGGATGATCTTCGAGAACTCGATCTGCATCCGGCGCGGCAGTTCCAGCTTGTGGTCGTTCTTCAGGACGTAGGAGACACCGCCCTTGCCGGACTGCGAGTTGACCCGGATGACGGCCTCGTAGGAGCGGCCGACGTCCTTCGGGTCGATCGGCAGGTACGGCACCGCCCACTCGATGTCGTCGACGGTGACGCCCCTGGCCTTCGCGTCGGCCTCCATGGCGTCGAAGCCCTTCTTGATGGCGTCCTGGTGGGAGCCGGAGAAGGACGTGTAGACCAGGTCGCCCACGTACGGGTGGCGCGGGTGGACCTCCATCTGGTTGCAGTACTCCCACGTGCGACGGATCTCGTCGATGTCGGAGAAGTCGATCTGCGGGTCGACGCCCTGGGAGAAGAGGTTCATGCCCAGGGTGACCAGGTCGACGTTGCCGGTGCGCTCGCCCTGCCCGAACAGGCAGCCCTCGACGCGGTCGGCGCCGGCCATCAGCGCCAGCTCGGCGGCCGCCACGGCCGTGCCGCGGTCGTTGTGCGGGTGGACGGACAGGCAGACGTGCTCGCGGCGGGAGAGGTTGCGGTGCATCCACTCGAAGCGGTCCGCGTGCGTGGACGGGGTCGAACGCTCCACGGTGGCGGGCAGGTTGAGGATGATCTCGCGGCCTGGGCCCGGCTGGTAGACGTCCATGACCGCCTCGCAGACCTCCAGCGCGAAGTCCAGCTCGGTGTCGGTGAAGATCTCGGGGCTGTACTGGTAGCCGAACTCCGTTTCGGGGCCCAGCAGCTTCTCGGCGTACTCCATCACCAGGCGGGTGCCGTCGACGGCGATCTGCTTGATGTCGTCCTTGGAGCCGCGGAAGACGACCCGGCGGAAGACCGGGGCGGTGGCGTTGTACAGGTGGACGGTGGCGCGGCGGGCGCCCTTCAGGGACTCCACGGTCCGCTCGATCAGGTCCTCACGGGCCTGGGTCAGGACGGAGATCGTCACGTCCTCGGGGATCGCGCCCTCTTCCTCGATGATCGAGCGCACGAAGTCGAAGTCGGTCTGGCCGGAGGCGGGGAAGCCGACCTCGATCTCCTTGTAGCCCATCCTGACCAGCTGGTCGAACATCCGGCGCTTGCGCTCGGGCGACATCGGGTCGATCAGGGCCTGGTTGCCGTCGCGCAGATCGGTGGAGAGCCAGCGGGGGGCGGCGGTGACGCGCTTCTGGGGCCAGGTGCGGTCCGGGATGTCGACCTGCTCGTAGCGGCCGTACCTGTGGACCGGCATGGAACTGGGCTGCTGGCGGTTGGCCATGATGCGTAAGGCTCCTCTGGATGTCCGGAAGGACGGCCGACGACGCAACGCCAAGCTCCGCGGGGAGGGAGTCGGCCTCGACTACAGGCCCTCGCCGCGGCAGCTAAGAAGAAGCAGCCCGAAACGCATGATGCTGCGCAGCCTAGCCGAGCCGTCCCGGACGTGGGCACGCGTTCCAGTATGCGGGACCGGCATCACAATTAGGACAAAAGGTGTGCCGTACCACATCGTCACTGAGCGTCGCGGTTCCTGTCCCGGTATTTCACCAATCATGGTGGCAGCTAGTGACATGTGCGTCACGCAGTGCAAGGGTGCCGGGCATGACGACCAACGGGGGCTTTGAGCCCGTCTTCTGCACGATCGTGCCGCCGCACGTCCTCGACAAGCTCGCGCAGGCCGAGGATCCCGCGCTCTCCGGACCGGCCCGCCGGTCCCTGGAGCACGACGCCTACCAGCGCACCAAGCGGCGCCTGACCACGGTGATCGGCGCGCCCGCCGTCGCCCCGCCCGCCGGCACCACGGCGGACCAGCCGCACCGCACCATCCACGACACCCACCACACCCAGGACCTGCCCGGCACCAAGGTGCGCGAGGAGGGCTCCGACCCCGGCACGGACGCCACGGTCAACCGCGCCTACGCGGGCCTCGGCGCCACCTTCGAGCTGTACCTGAAGGCGTACGGCCGCCACTCGATCGACGG
>NZ_JBSGDB010000785.1:0-2471 GCF_053602155.1 Streptomyces sp. NPDC004561 | reverse complement strand
TGGCCGACTCGCTGGCCTGGTGGTCGCAGGACATCTTCACGATGGACACCGAGAGCCTGCGGGTCCTGCTCGACTACGGTCTGCCCGCGGTGATCTACCTGGCGGTCGGGCACGGCGTCGCGATGCGGCTGCGCCGGTTCTGAGCCGGCGGGTGCTCACGCCACCCCGGTGAACTCCGCGCCCGCGTCCCGCAGCCGCTCGTGCAGCCCGCGGAACACCTGCGCCGAGCGCACCCCCGGCCAGTCGGCGGGGAGCAGCCGGGTGGGCAGCCCCGGGTCCGTGTAGGGCAGGTGGCGCCATGAGTCGAGGGCGAGGAGGTAGTCCCGGTAGGCCTCCTCGGGCGGGGTGTCCGGGCGGCGCTCCCAGGCGTGCAGGACGGGTGCGTGGGAGTCCAGGAAGCGCTCGTGCTCCTTGGCGATCGCGGCCAGGTCCCACCAGCGGGTCACGGCCTCCGGGGTGGGGGCGCAGCCGAGGTGCTCGCCGCGGAAGAAGTCCACGTACGGGTCGAGACGCAGCCGGCGCAGGGTGTGCTCGGCCTCCTCGTACAGCCGGGCCGGGGCGATCCACACCCCGGGGGCCGCCGTGCCGAAGCCCAGCCCGGCCAGCCGGGAGCGCAGGACGTGCCGCTTCTGCCGCTCCGACTCGGGGACGGAGAAGACCGCCAGGACCCAGCCCGCGTCCGCGGGCGGTGCGGTGGCGTAGATGCGGCGGTCGCCGTCCTGGAGCAACTGGCGGGCCTCGGACGAGAGTTCGTACCCGGCCGCGCCGGACTCCGTGCGGGCGGGCAGCAGCAGCCCGCGCCGTTTGAGCCGGGACACCGAGGAGCGTACGGAGGGCGCGTCCACGCCGACCGCGGCCAGCAACCGGATCAGCTCGGCGACGGGCACGGGGCCGGGCATGAAGCGGCCGTACGCGCCGTAGAGCGTGACGATGAGGGACCTGGGGGCGTGCTGGTCGGACACGTTGATCATTTTAGGTCGTCGGCATCA
This sequence comes from Streptomyces sp. NPDC004561, assembly GCF_053602155.1. NCBI lineage: Bacteria > Bacillati > Actinomycetota > Actinomycetes > Kitasatosporales > Streptomycetaceae > Streptomyces > Streptomyces sp. NPDC004561. Next base: position 1,482 of record NZ_JBSGDB010000785.1, on the reverse strand, counting down.
TTGCTGGTCACCTCGGGTACGCAGCCGGAACCGCTGCAACTTGCCGGTGGCCGTGCGGGGCAGGGCGTCGAGGAAGACGAACTCGCGCGGACATTTGTAGGGCGCCAGTTCCGACGTGAGGAAGGCGCGCAGCGGTTCCGGGTCGCGCCGGGCCCCGTCGCGCAGCACGGCGTAGGCGACCACCACCTGGCCGCGGGACTCGTCGGGGCGGCCGACGACGGCCGTCTCCAGCACGTCCGGGTGCCGCAGCAGGGCGTCCTCCACCTCGGGGCCGGCGATGTTGTACCCGGACGAGATGATCATGTCGTCGGCGCGGGCCACGTAGCGGAAGTAGCCGTCGGGGTCCCGCACATAGGTGTCGCCGGTGATGTTCCAGCCGCCGCGCACGTAGTCGCGCTGGCGCGGGTCGGCGAGATAGCGGCAGCCGACCGGTCCGCGCACGGCCAGCAGACCGGGTTCGCCGTCGGGCACGGGCTGCCCGGCCGCGTCCTGGACCCGCGCCTGCCAGCCCGGTACCGGCAGGCCCGTGGTGCCGGGTCTGATGTGCTCGTCGGCGGCGGAGACGAAGATGTGCAGCAGTTCGGTCGAGCCGATGCCGTTGATGACGCGCACCCCCGTGCGCTCGTGCCAGGCCCGCCAGGTGGCCGCGGGCAGGTTCTCGCCGGCGGACACGCAGCGCCGCAGTGACGAGACGTCGTGACCGGCCAGCTCGCCCAGCATGGCGCGGTACGCGGTCGGGGCGGTGAACAGGACCGAGACACGGTGCTCGGCGATGGCGGGGAGCAGCTGGCGGGGGCCGGCCTGTTCCAGGAGCAGGGCGCTGGCGCCGGCCCGCATCGGGAAGACCACCAGTCCGCCGAGGCCGAAGGTGAAGCCCAGCGGAGGACTGCCGGTGAAGACGTCGTCCTCGCGGGGGCGCAGCACATGCCGCGAGAAGGTGTCCGCTATGGCCAGCACATCCCGGTGGAAGTGCATGCAGCCTTTCGGGCGACCCGTGGTGCCCGAGGTGAACGCGATCAGGGCGACGTCGTCCGACGCGGTGTCGGCCGCCGGGAAGGGGGTGCCCGGCGCGGGACGGCGCAGGAGGTCGTCGGGGGCGTCACCGCCGTACGTGGTGATGCGCAGCCCGGGGATCTCGGCCTTCGCCAGGTCGTCCACCGCCCGTACGTCGCACAGCGCGTGCTCCACCCGGGCGATCTCGCACACGGTCGCCAGCTCGTGCGGGCGCTGCTGGGCCAGCACGGTGACCGCGACCGCGCCCGCCTTCAGCACCGCCAGCCAGCAGGCCGCGAGCCAGGGGGTGGTGGGGCCGCGCAGCAGGACCCGGTTGCCGGGGACCACTCCGAGGTCGCCGGTGAGGACGTGCGCGATCCGGTCGACGTTGGGCACCGGCGCCAGCATGACCGGCATCTCCAGGGTGGTCCCCACGCCCGTGTAGAACTCGACGTTCACCGGCGCGCTAAGCGAGGACGAGCTGGAAGA
>NZ_JBSGDB010000784.1:0-2476 GCF_053602155.1 Streptomyces sp. NPDC004561 | reverse complement strand
TGTAGTCCGACAGGGCGGTCGCGACCTTCTCCAGGTCGTCGGCGAAGGCATCGGACTTCGTCTTCACCGGCAGCGTGGTGCTGAAGAGCTGCTCCACCTCCTCGAAGTTGAGCCGTCCGGCCCGGTACTCCATGGTGATGATCGCGCCCGGCGGCAGCGACCGTACCGTCGACCACCCGCGCTCCCGGGCGAGCCGCTCGGCGCTCCCGGCGTCGAGGCCGACGTACCCGTCCGGACTGTCCTGGGGCTCCGCGGGCGGAGTGGGAATCGGTGCCATACGGCCACGCTAGGACGCATCCGGCGGAGACGGAAGCCGGGCACGGCCGGGTAAGAGCCGCATCCGGCTCCGGTCACACTTCTGTCACAGCTTCCCGGCCCCCGTTACGCCCGAACTCCGTCACACGTACGGGGGTTTCCGTACCGCCCGCCGGGGTAATCGAACAGAATTCACGCGTGTCGCGGCACGGCTTCCAATTACCCGGCGGAAAGCGCCCCGGCGGTGATCGGGACGGCCCCGGAGCGCGAATCCCCCGCGGAATCCGGGGCGGTGCGCCGGGAGCTGACACGGCATAGGAAATTCACGGATTCGGCACACCCCTGCCGTCGGCCCCCTGTCGAAGCGGACGGCACACGAGCATCATGGCGGCAGCTCGCGGGTACGCGTGCGCGGGCTGGGCGGGCCCGGGCGCGACGATGCGAAGGGGCGAGCGATGGGAACCGAGACCGTAGGGGCGACGGAACGGCCGGTGCGGAGCCGGGGGGCCGGCCGGCTGGTGGTGGACTGGCTCACCACCACGGACCACAAGAAGATCGGCCATCTGTATCTGATCACCTCCTTCGGTTTCTTCCTGGCGGCCGGGTTCATGGCGCTGCTGATGCGCGCCGAGCTCGCCCGGCCGGGCCTGCAGATCATGAGCAACGAGCAGTACAACCAGCTGTTCACGCTGCACGGCACGGTCATGCTGCTGCTGTTCGCGACGCCGAGCTTCGCGGGCTTCGCCAACGAGCTGATGCCGTTGCAGATAGGCGCGCCGGACGTGGCGTTCCCCCGGCTGAACATGCTGTCCTACTGGTTCTTCCTGTTCGGCGGCCTGATCGTGCTGGGCTCGCTGCTGGTGCCCGACGGGCCCGCCGACTTCGGCTGGTTCGCCTACGCGCCGCTGAACGACTCCATGCACTCCCCCGGTCTCGGCCCGGACCTGTGGATCATGGGGCTCGCGCTGTCCGGCTTCGGGACGATCCTCGGCGCGGTCAACTTCGTCACCACGATCATCGGGATGCGGGCGCCGGGCATGACGATGTTCCGGATGCCGATCTTCACCTGGAACACGCTCTTCACGTCGATCCTGATCCTGCTGGCGTTCCCGGTGCTCGCGGCGGCGCTGCTGGTCCTCGAGGCGGACCGGCGGTTCGGCGCGCAGGTGTTCGAGGCGGCCAACGGCGGGGCGCTGCTGTGGCAGCACCTGTTCTGGTTCTTCGGGCATCCCGAGGTGTACATCATCGCGCTGCCGTTCTTCGGGATCATCACGGAGATCATCCCGGTGTTCAGCCGCAAGCCGATCTTCGGCTATCTGACCCTGGTCGGCGCGACCATGGCGATCACCGGGCTGTCGCTCGTGGTGTGGGCGCACCACATGTTCGCCACCGGCGCGGTGCTGCTGCCGTTCTTCTCGTTCATGTCGTTCCTGATCGCGGTGCCGACGGGCGTGAAGTTCTTCAACTGGACGGGCACGATGATCAAGGGCTCGCTGTCCTTCGAGACGCCGATGCTGTGGTCCATGGGCTTTCTCGTCACGTTCCTGTTCGGCGGCCTGACCGGGGTGATCCTGGCGTCGCCGCCGATGGACTTCCACGTCACGGACTCGTACTTCGTCGTCGCGCACTTCCACTACGTGGTGTTCGGCACGGTCGTCTTCGCGGTCTTCGGCGGCTTCTACTTCTGGTGGCCGAAGTTCACCGGGAAGATGCTGGACGAGCGGCTCGGGAAGATCCACTTCTGGACGTTGTTCGTGGGCTTCCACACCACGTTCCTGGTGCAGCACTGGCTGGGCGCCGAGGGCATGCCCCGCCGGTACGCCGACTACCTGGCGGCCGACGGCTTCACGACGCTCAACACGGTCTCGTCGATCGGCGCCTTCCTGCTCGGCCTGTCGACGCTGCCGTTCCTCTACAACGTCTGGAAGACCGCCAGGTACGGCGAGAAGGTCGAGACCGACGACCCCTGGGGCTACGGCCGTTCCCTGGAGTGGGCCACCTCCTGCCCGCCGCCCCGGCACAACTTCGTCACCCTGCCCCGGATCCGCTCGGAGTCCCCGGCGTTCGACCTGCACCACCCGGAGTACGCGGAGAGGGCTCCGCGGCCGCAGCCGGGGCGGCACCAGGCGGACCAAGGGCACCAACGCCGCCGACGCGGTACGCATCCTGATGCACCGTCAGTTACGTGCCGGTCTCACCGCGACCGCCCTGCTCGTGGCCC
>NZ_JBSGDB010000783.1:0-2482 GCF_053602155.1 Streptomyces sp. NPDC004561 | reverse complement strand
GCTGGTCGGGGCACGGTGACCCGTCCCGGACGGATCTGGGCCGCGGTGACCCGCTCCGGGCGATCGGGACGACGGTGACCCGGCCGGGGCGACCCCGCGAGCGCCCCGTAGGGCCGGGCGCCGCGGTCCCGGGCGGTGGCCGCGTCCTCCAGGACGAGGATCGCACCGCCCTCACCGGCCACCTGGCCGCCGGCGGCCGCGTCGAAGGGCAGGAAGGCGCGGGCGGCGTCGGAGACGGTGCTCATCCGGCCGCCGGCGAGCAGCGCGGCCCAGCCCCACGGGCAGATCGCCCCGTCCACGCCGCCGGTGACGATGCGCCGGCTGCCCCTGCGCAGCTGCCGGCGGGCCTGGGCGACCGCGTCGAGCCCCCCGGCCTGCTCGCTGACGATGACGCCGCTGGGCCCGCGCATCCCGTGCCGGATGGAGATCTGGCCGGTGTTGACGGCGTAGAACCAGGCGAAGGACTGGTAGGCGCTGACGTAGCGGCTGCCCTTGCCCCACAGGGCCTCCAGCTCCCGCTGGCCGAACTCGAACCCGCCCGCGGACGCAGCGGTCACCACGCCGGATGCGAACTCCGGCTCGGTCTCCGGGTCGAGACCGCTGTCGGCGATCGCCTCGTCCGCGGCGGTGAGCGCGAGCCGGGTCATGTGGTCGGTCTGCGGCAGCAGCCGGCCGGGGATGTGCTCGGCCGCGTCGAAGCCGGGGACCTCCCCGGCGAGCTGTGCCGGATACCCACGGGCGTCGAACCGGGACACCGGCCCGATGCCGCTCTGCCCGGCCAGGGTGGCCTGCCACCAGCGGTCGCGGCCGAGGCCGTTGGGCGCGGCGACGCCCACCCCGGTGAACACCGGGTGGGCGGGGCCTGCGGACGGCTGCGGGGGAGTCGTCCCTCTCGCCTGGGTGCTCGTCGGCGTGCTCATCGGACACTGCCTTTCCGTGTGCCGTCGGGCCTGGTCAGCACCATCGCGCTCTGGAAGCCGCCGAAGCCGCTCCCGACGGTGAGGACCCGTTCGGTGTTCAGTTCGCGTGCCGTCAGCGGCGTGTAGTCCAGGTCGCATTCGGGGTCGGGAGTGTGCAGGTTGGCCGTGGGCGGGATCACCCCGTGCTCGATGGCGAGCGTGCTCGCGGCTATCTCCAGCGAGCCGATGGCCCCCAGCGAGTGGCCGATCATCGACTTGATGGAGCTGACCGGGGTCTCGTAGGCGTGCGCGCCGAGGCTCTTCTTGAACGCGGCGGTCTCGTGGCGGTCGTTCTGCTTGGTTCCCGAACCGTGCGCGTTGATGTAGTCGATGGCCGTCGGATCGAGGCGGGCCTGGTCCAGGGCGACCCGGATGGCCTCGGCCATCTCCTTGCCGTCCGGCCGCAGCCCGGTCATGTGGTACGCGTTGCAGCGCGAGGCGAAGCCGGAGATCTCGGCGTAGGCGTGGGCGCCGCGGGCCCGGGCCCCCTCCAGTTCCTCCAGGACGAACACGGCGGCGCCCTCGCCGAGCACGAAGCCGTTGCGGGAGGCGTCGAAGGGGCGGGAGGCGGTCGCGGGGTCGTCGTTGCGCGGTGAGGTGGCCTTGATGGCGTCGAAGCAGGCCACCGTGATGGGGGAGATGGGGGCCTCGGTGGCGCCGGCCACCATGATGTCGGCCGAGCCCTCGCGGATCAGCTCGGCGGCGTGCCCGACGGCGTCCAGGCCGGAGGTGCAGCCGGTGGAGACCACGGCGGCCGGCCCCTGGGCGCCCACCGCCCAGGCCACCTCGGAGGCGAACGAACTCGGCACGAAGTGACCGAAGAGGTGCCTGCTCGTGTACTGGTGGTCGACCAGCCACTGACGGCCGCCGTCGCTGACCACGTTGTACTCGGTGTCCAGGGACGTCGTGGCACCCACCGCACTGCCGACGGTGACGCCGACCCGGTGCGGGTCGAGCCCCGCGAAGTCCAGCCCGCTGTCGGCCATGGCCTCCCGGGCGCACACGACCGCGAACTGCGCCGCGCGGTCCATCCGGCTCGTCTCCTGGGGCGTCAGGCCCGCCTGCTCCGGGTCGAAGTCGGCCTCCGCGGCGATCCGCGAGCGGAACTGGGACGTGTCGAAGCGGGTGATCGACCGGGTGGCGGTGCGGCCGGACGTCAGCAGTGACCAGAACTCCTTCAGCCCGATGCCGCCCGGCGCGATCACCCCGATCCCGGTGATGACTACGCGTCGTTCCATGTGGCTCCTCCGTTTGCCGGGATGGGCGTGCGGGCGCGAAGTCCTGGGTGTGCCCCGGTGGATCCCGCAAGCAACTCGACGGTGCACTGGCGGACTCAAACCGTGCTGGAGGGCCGACCCAGCCGGGGCTCGTCGTCACCGGCGCGGGGGTGCGCCGCTCCCTGGACGAGGGCGGCGTCGTGGCCTGCCTTTGACATCCTCCCGGCCCTGAAGGACCGGGATTCCTTTTTCAGGTGGCTTGGCCGGTCGCCCGGCTGCCGGGTTCCTGCTTCACAGACTGGCCAG
>NZ_JBSGDB010000782.1:0-2487 GCF_053602155.1 Streptomyces sp. NPDC004561 | reverse complement strand
CCCCGCCCCAGGGTGTGGGGGGAGGCTAGTAGCTCCACCAGTGTATTCTGCCGCGGTGGCCCGGGGGCCGGAACTTGGGCACGGCCGCCGCGGCGGGTCCCGGCGGCGGCCGGCGTGGTCACCGGGCAAAGGGGGCCCGGTGACCACGCCATCTTCGCCGGCACCACGATCACCGGCCGCTGCCTCCGGGCTCCCTCTCAGCCGAAGGCCGGTGGGGGCGCCGTCGGCAACGTCACCTCGAAGCGGCAGCCGCCGGGGATGTTGCGGACGGTCGCCCGGCCCTGGTGGGCCTCCACGATGCCCCGGACGATGGCCAGGCCCAGGCCCGCGCCCGCCGGGGGCGTGCGCGCGTCGGTGCCGCGCCAGCCGGTGTCGAAGACGCGCGGCAGGTCCTCGTCGCGGATGCCGCCGCAGCCGTCCGTGACGGACAGCACGACACCCTCGGCCGTGCGCTCGGCGGCGACGGCGACCGTGCCGTCGGCGGGGGTGCGCCGGATGGCGTTGACCAGCAGGTTGCCGAGCACGCGGCTCATCTCCTTGCCGTCCACCTCGACCGGCACGGGTTCGACGCGGTCGCCCACGAGACGTACGCCGTGTTCGCGGGCCAGCGGGTCGGCTCCCGCGAGGGCGTCGCCGATCAGGTCGTACAGGGAGATCCGGGAGAAGCTCAGCGACAGTGTGCCCGCGTGGATGCGGGAGAGTTCGAAGAGGTCACCGACCATGTCGTTGAGCCGTTCCACCTCGGCGCGGATCTGTTTCAGATAGCGGTCGGGGTCGGCGGCCACCCCGTCCTCCAGCGCCTCCGACATGGCCCGCAGTCCGGCGAGCGGGGTGCGCAGGTCGTGCGAGATCCAGGCGACCAGCTCGCGCCTGGACGTCTCCAACGCCCGCTCCCGCTCCCGGGATTCGGCGAGCCTCGCGCTGGTGGCGGCCAGCTCCCGGCTGAGCGCCTCGAGTTCGGCCGTCGCGGGAACCCCCGGGGCGGCGAAGGAGCCGCCGTCGCCGAAGGAGCGGGCGGCGTCGGTGAGTTCACGGCTGCGGGCGACCACCCAGCGGCCCATGAGCAGCGCGGTGGCCAGGGAGACGACGGCCGCCATGGCGACGACCGTGGTGACGACGCTCAGGTCGTGCGGGGACAGGAACATCGCCCAGGCGACGGCCAGGGTGCCGGCGAGCATGGCGACGACCCCGACCGCGGCGACCACGGCGAGGGAGGCGGTGAGCGAGCGGCGGCGGATCAGGCGCAGCACGCAGGCTCCGGCGAGGCCCGTGGCGGCGGCGCCGGCGAAGGCGTAGAGGACGATGAGGAGGGTGTCGCGCACGGGTCAGCCCTCCGGTTCGCCGGGCTCGAAGCGGTATCCCACGCCCCACACGGTCTGGATGAGACGGGGCCGGCCCGGGTCGTCCTCGACCTTGCCGCGCAGCCGGCGCACATGCACCGTGACGGTGGACAGGTCGCCGAAGTCCCAGCCCCAGACCTCGCGCATCAGGTCCTCGCGGCTGTACGCCCGGCCCGGGTGCCGCAGGAAGAAGGCGAGCAGGTCGAACTCCCTGAGCGTGAGGGCGAGTTCGCCGCCGTTCTTGGTGGCGCGGCGGGCGTCCGGGTCGACGGAGACACCGGCCGCCGCGAGCCGGTGCCCCGTGGCGGCGGGGCGGCTGCGGCGCAGCACGGACTCCACGCGCAGCACGAGTTCCCGGGGGCTGAAGGGCTTGGTGACGTAGTCGTCGGCACCGACCTCCAGGCCCAGGATGCGGTCGTCCTCGTCGCCGCGGGCGGTGAGCATGATCACCGGCACGGGACCCCGGTCCCGCAGGCGCCGGCACACCTCCAGGCCGTCCATGCCGGGCAGCATCAGGTCCAGGACCACGAGGTCGGGCCAGTGCGCGCCGGCACGGCTGAGGGCCGTCGGACCGTCGTCGGCACAGTCGACCGCATAGCCGGCGCGGTCCAGGTATCCGGCGACGACCTCGGCGACGGTGGGGTCGTCGTCGACGACCAGGACCCGGGCCGTGGCGGCGGCTTCGGCCCCGTGGGGCTCGTACTGCGGTTGCATGCCTCCAGCCTCGCACCGCGCGCCGTTCCCCGGCGCGGCACGGGGGCGGCGTCCGCGTTTCGTAAGGAGTGGAAGTCCGTTACGCCCGGTTCGCGTTCGTAGGGTGAGTGCCGTGACGACCACTTCATCGGACGTCGACGTGGTGCTGCCCTGCCTGGACGAGGCCGAGGCCCTGCCCTGGGTGCTCGGCCGGATCCCGGCGGGCTGGCGCGCCCTAGTCGTCGACAACGGTTCCACCGACGGTTCGGCCGAGATCGCCCGCGCGCTGGGCGCGACCGTGGTGCACGAGCCGCGGCGGGGCTTCGGCGCCGCCTGCCACGCGGGGCTGGCAGCGGCCACCGCCGACATCGTGTGCTTCTGCGACTGCGACGCCTCGCTCGACCCGTCGCTGCTCACGGCGTTCGTACGGGAGGTGCGGGCGGGAGAGGCCGAC